>JAIOQD010000747.1 GCA_021413595.1 Bacteroidota bacterium
TGCAACAATTTGTTTGTTGGTGCATCAAATGGTGTTTACCGTTTTGATTTCAATTTAGTTCAAAAAGAATACCAGGCCACCACTGCCGCAGTATATGATATAGCCTATGCTATAAATTCGGATATAGTAGCTTGTGGTAATGGCTTCTTACAACCTTTGTCATTTGGTCGCGAATCCTGCGGATCTACAACAATTTTAGTTACTACCGACCCTTGCAACCCCGAAATTAACACTGTAAAAGTATTACCCGGGACTTCAACTTCTTCTTATTCTATTTTTTGGGATGATGGCAATACTGATACCATTCGCACTAATTTATCGTTAGGGATCCATATTGTTACTATCCGTAAAGGTGAATGTAATCCAACGTTCACAACTGATACTGTGAATATTTCTAATGACGTTAAGGCCTTAACCGTTCAAAAAACGAACCCTTGGTGTAACTTAAGCAGTGATGGTGACATTACAATTACACTGCTGAGCAATCAGGAAATTACCAATGTTGTATGGACACCTGCCATTACAAATTCTCTTTTAAATGACAGTACCTCAAAGGCCACAGGATTGCCAAATGGATCATACAGTTGCCATATTGTATCCAATCTGGGATGTAGTTATGATACCACAATTACTTTAGCAGCAATTCATTTTAATCCTGATGTAGCTTTTTCAAGTATTGATGTTTGCGATGATGCTGCCGTGCAATTCACGGATAACTCTACCACTGTTTCAGGAACAATTGCTTCCTGGGCATGGGCTTTCGGAGACACTAGTCCTTCAGCAATTACTCAAAACCCCAGCCATCTATACACCAACACCGGTACTTATCCTGTAACATTAATTGCTACAACCGACATGGGCTGTTCCGATACCATCACGAAAAACGTAATTGTTCATCCTCTGCCCAATGCACAATTTTCAGCTGAAAATGTTTGCAAAGGCAGCATTGTTCCTTTTACTGATCTATCAAGCCTCACAGGTCCGGATATTTTGCAAATATGGTCTTGGAATTTTGGTGATGGAAGCCCGGTTACTAATAATCAAAACACGCTACACCTCTATTCTACAATAGGAAATTATACAAGCCGACTTTTGGTGACCTCCAATTTCGGATGCAAAGATTCTTTAACAAAAGTTGTTACCATCAACCCTAACCCTGTTGTGAACTTTAGCGCTCCGGATACTGCTGGATGCGATCCTTTATGTGTGAGTCTTATCAGTTCTGCTTCTATTGCAAGCGGCAACAACACTTCCTATTTATGGGATTTTGGCGATGGCAGCCCTGCAGGAACATCTTCTAATGCAGAACATTGTTATACCAATAATTCTGTTTTTTTACCAAAGACCTTTAATGTGTCTTTAACCGTTACCTCCGACAGCGGATGCGTTACTTCACTCTCAAAAAATAATTATATCATTGTTAATCCAAACCCAATCGCAAATTTCACTGTACAACCTGATGTTGCTTCTATAGTTGATCCTGTTATTATATATACAAATCTATCCGCTGGGGCAAGCGCCTGGAATTGGAACTTTGGAGATCTTACCACCTCCAGCCTGTCCGCACCTTTACCTCATACTTATCCTGATACGGCCAAATACCTCATCACTCTTATTGTTTCCAACCAATACTCTTGTTTTGATACCACCTACAAAACAATAACCATAGAACCGGATTGGGCCTTTTTTGTACCGAATGTATTTTCACCTAATGGCGATGGTATTAATGATAGCTTTCAAGGATATGGGTTTGGATTATTAAAATATGAAATGATAATTTTCGACCGTTGGGGCGATGAAATATATCGCACAAAAGACTACAATTTCCCTTGGGATGGAACGGCAAATAATGGTAAGTCCATTGCACAGCAGGATGTATATGTTTACCTCATCAATATTAAAGATGTAAAAGGTAAAGACCATAGCTATAAAGGTATTGTAACCTTGATAAAATAATTATTTAGAAAATAACAGAAAATCTCAATCTGATAATAATATAAAATGGATGCCATGAAAACAAAATTACTTGTATTGATCGCTTTTATTTTGCTCGGAACAAATACATGGGGACAGCGTTCTCTGAATCAATCTGCGCAAACAAATAACTCTTCACGATCTTTAAATACTAGTTCAATGGAAGACAAAGTAAGCAGTCAACTTTTTAAAATAGTTCCCAACATTGCTGCAATTGACGTGGAAAAAGACATTAAAAATGCTGTATTTCTTGAAATTAATTTTAATGAACTGGCACGAATCAATAAAATAAGACCTTCGTTATTGACCTTAAATATCCCCCTTTCCGCAAATAGCGATGTATCCTTTAACCTCCATGATGCAAAAATTATGACCAACACTTTTTCTGTTGTTACTGGAAAGAACGAAAAGGTAAAATACAATCCAGGACTTTATTATCAAGGAACTGTGTCAGGCATTAGCCCTTCTTTAGCAGGCTGGAGTATGTTTGATTATTCCATCATGGCTGTTTTTTCATACGATAAAGAAAATTGGGTATTGGGTTTATGGAATCATCCATCCAATAAACTTAATAATATATATATTTTATACAAAGACAGTGATGTTCTGTTTGCGCGTGAATTTAAATGTGAAACAGATCAATTGCCTTCAAAAATGGGAAATTCCGGTTCCGGTAATTCCGAAAATTTATTAAGTACTAATTGTATTAAAATATATTTTGAATGTGATTATCAAATGTTTGTAGATAAGGGAAGCGTCATTAATGTGGTTAATTATGTTACAGGTATGTTTAATGTTGTTCAATTACTCTACAATAATGAGTTTATCAATACAGAATTATCAGAAATATATGTTTGGTCGGCAACTGACCCATATATTTCAAATGCAACTTCTTCTGATTATCTGAATGATTTTCAGGCAACACGTACAACGTTCAATGGCGATCTGGCACATTTGCTTACAACAAGAACTATTAATGTAGGTGGTGTAGCGTATTTAGATGTAATATGTTCTCCCGGCAAGGGGAGCTCATACGGCTTTAGCAATATCAGTAATACCTATAATTTATATCCAACATATTCAAATACTATATTAATTGTTACACATGAGTTGGGACATAATTTTGGCTCTGAGCATACTCATTGGTGTGGCTGGCCCGGTGGGCCAATAGACAATTGTGTTCCGGTGGACGATGGTCCATGCACTGCAGGTCCAAGCCCCGGTACAAATGGAGGCACAATAATGAGTTACTGTCATTTAAACATTGGTACCTCACTTAGCAATGGCTTTGGTACTTTACCCGGTAATCATATCAGGTCGAGGTATGCTGCTGCAACATGCCTTACAGCATGCGACAGCCCACCTGATGCGGCTTTTTCCGGAACTCCACTTACCAGTTGTACTGCTCCTCTAACCGTTACTTTCACAGATCAGACTGTAGGTGCAACCACAGGCTGGGCATGGGATATTGACAATGATGGCATTACTGATTATACCACACAATCTCCTTCGCATACTTATTCGGCTGTAGGAACATATACCGTAAGGCTGATCGCTTCTAATGTAAACGGTAGCGATACAATAGTAAAATTAAATTATATCACTGTTGGTTCCGTCACCCCCGCTATTACAACAGCTATTACTACCGGTTCAAATTCAATTTGTGGAGGCACATCCGTAACCTTTACTTCAACACCTGTTAATGGCGGTGCAAGCCCAACGTATATTTGGTATTTGAATGGTGCACCAATTTCAGGAGCCATAAGTTCAACCTACACATCAGGCACTTTAGCCAATGGCGATGTAATAACCTGTAAGGTCACTTCCAATGCTCCTTGTGCAAGCCCAACAACAGCTACAAGCACCGGAATAACCATGACTGTAACTCCAACAATAGTTCCCGAAATTAATGTATCGATCACTTCCGGCACTTCTACAATTTGCGTTGGACAATCAGTTACATTTTTTGCCTCAACTGTTAATGCAGGTTTTGGCGCTGATTACCAATGGAAGGTAAATGGTACAACTGTTGGAACAAATAGTATCTCCCATACTGCGCCCTCACTTGCAAATGGTGATGTGGTTACTTGCATTTTAACTTCAGACACCACTTGCGCAAGCCCTACAACAATTACAAGCAGCATTGTTACCATTACAGTTAATAACATTACCAATCCCACAGCTTCAATTGCCATTACATCAGGTACAAACCCCACATGTATGGGGGTACCGGTAACATTTAACGCTTCTTCCACCAATGGGGGACTTATACCGGTGTATCAATGGAAAATAAACGGAGTAAATACTGTTATTGGAACATCTTACACCCCAACAGCATTAGCTAACAATGATGTAATAACCTGCACAGTTACCTCCAATGCATCGTGCTTAAGTACAAATTCAGCAACCAGTGCAGGAACTACCATCACTTTGATACCCTCACCTCCTCCAAGCGTTGCAGTTGCAATTACTACCGGTACAAATCCAAGTTGCTTCGGATCTTCTGCAACATTTACTGCCACACCTGCAAATGCAGGAACGGGGCCTGTTTACCAATGGTTATTGAATGGCAATCCTATTTCAGGCGCTCAGAGTGCAACCTATACACCATCAACAATAGCTGATGGATCGGTGTTCAGTTGTAATGTCATTTCCAACTCCACTTGTCCCGGAACAGCTATAAGTAATGGAATAACAGTGATTGTACCTCCTGTATCTACAATTAATTTTATTTCAGATATTGATGTATGTGGCGGAACCATTGCGGCAACTGTTTTTTCCGGTAATCCTACAGGAGCTAGCTTCACCTGGACAAACTCGAACACCGCTATTGGTATAGCCTCCAGCGGAACAGGAAATATCCCATCCTTTAGCGCTGGCAATATTACAAGCAGTCCTATTACTTCCACTGTCACCGTAACCCCTTCAGTAAGTGGCTGCCCCGGCACACCTTCTTCCTATACAATTACCATTAACCAAACACCCGTAATTACTCAAAGCGGATCCACACTAACATCAAGTTCCGGAACCACTTATCAATGGTATTTGAACGGACAGCCAATAGCCGGAGCCACAAGCCAGTCTTGCATTGCAAAACAAAACGGAGATTATAGTGTTATTGTTAATGGTGGCGGCTGTCCTTCGGCAGATATAGCTGTTAACGTTTCAGGAATAGCGCAGATAAACAACGACTATTTTTTCACAGTTTCGCCAAATCCAAATGATGGAAACTTTTTTGTTTCGTTTGATGTTTCTAAAAGAGACACTTACACGCTTAAGATCGTAAATGTAATTGGTGAACTGATTTATGAGGAAACACTTAAGGATTTTGAAGGAACCTACTCAAAGCAAATGAATTTTGGAACCTACGCAAAAGGAAGTTATCTGATTAACTTAAGTTCGGCTGAGAGGAAAATTGTTAAAAAGGTTGTCATTTATTAACACGTTTTGAAGGACAGAAAATTCACTCAGAACCGCTAAACTATAAGACTATGAACATTAAAATAATTATTATTGCAATTTTTCTTTTAACAAAAACTGCATTTTCACAAACAATTGATAAAAATAATTCAGAAAAAACCGAAACAGCTCAGAACATAGCAGTATTAACCATTGACCAAAAGTATGAAGGGGTAAATATTTTTGTTCAAAACCCATTTTCGACACGCGATGGAGGCCAACTGTGCATCACGGATGTAATTATAAATACTACTTCCATTCATATACCAGAAGAATCAATAAATGCTACAGCGTTTGAAATACCGCTAAATAAATACAATATAAATTTGGGAGACAGTGTTCATATTAAAATTTATCATAAAAATGGGTGTTTGCCAACAATTCTAAATCCTAAAATACGTTAAAAACGCCACCTTTGTAATTAGATGAAAATACGAA
>JAIOQD010000748.1 GCA_021413595.1 Bacteroidota bacterium
AAATCATTAATAAGCCCCTACAAGCTCCCCGAATTAAAAGCTTTGCAGAGTGTGAGTATAATTATTGTTTAATTTATATATGGTTTAAAAACTTCCATTGCCCTTTTGTCACCGATATCAATACCCTTATCTTTGAAAAGAAGATAAAAAAAGAAATTCCCTTTAAAATTTCAAGGGTTTTCCTTGATAAAAATCAAGCACTTTTGTTTTAAAGACATATTCGTATTTCGCCTGCAATAAATCACTTTCAGCTTTGGCTAATTTGTTTTTTGAATCATTATAATCATTTGTATTTACCATACCAACATTAAATTTTTGCTCAGCATATTTAAATGATTCTTTCATTGCGTCAACCGCTCTTAAAGTAGCGTTGTATTTTTTCAATCCTCCATTAGCATCTGCGTATGCTTGCTGAATATTTTTTTGTATTTGGAGTTTAGTAGATTCAACATTTAATTCGGCATTTAATTTTTGAATACGCGCCCTATCGATAGTTGTTTTAGTTTGAAAGCGATTAAATAATGGAACTGTTAAAAAAAAGCCAAATGATTTATTTACATTGTCTTTATATTGATCCGCAAAAGGGATTTTTTCAGTCAAGGGGTTTGAAAAAAAAGGTGAAAAAACAGTATCCCCACCAGACGTAACACTTCCATCAGGGGTATAGCCTTGAAATGAAGGAGGTGTGACCACACGCTGACTAAGTCCTGAATACCCTGTACCATAAGCCGCACTGAACGATAAACGAGGACTCAGCCCTCCCTTGGCCACATCAACAGCTTTCTCTGAACTCTTTACGTTATATTCTGCACTCTTAATTTCGGGCAAATTAGTAACTGCAGTATTATAAATCTGCGTTGCATTGGTAGTCAACAGGGTTTCATTACCAAGTGCCAAATCAGGTTTTACAATACTGAAACCTTCAGTGGTAGGAAGGTTTAATAATTGTGTAAGGGATAAATACGAGATGTCTAATGAATTTTGAGCATTCGTGAAATTTAATTCTTCCAAAGCCAACTGAGCTTGTATATCCAACAATGTACCTTTGGCTGCAGCACCTGCCTCCACTAATTTTTTAGTTCTCTCCACTTGAGAACTTGTAATTCCCATTTGGTTACGTGCATTTTCAAGAGTTTCAATGGCAAATAATATTTGTAAATAAGCAGATGCAATGTTTAACGAGATATCATTTTTCATTTTGTCGATATCGTATTTACTTGCTAGATAAAGATATTTATTTTGCTGGATCGAATTGATATTCTGTAAACCACTAAATAAGGTAATATCAGTGCTCAAGGAAAGATTTTGTGAAAGCACCTGTTGCGTTGCAAATTGATTGGTAAACCTATCGATAGTCCGACCGAAATTATAACTATGCGCAGCATTTGCATTTAAGGAAGGTAACAAATTGGCTTTGCTTTGATTTAAGCCTATTTGCGACAATTCTGTATTTAATTCCGATTGTTTTATTTGGATATTATTTTTTATGGCATAATCAATACAAGCTTCCAAAGTCATTGGCTGTGGGCTCTTTATCGCAGCCTGAGCAAGTACTGACAGCGAATTAAATAAAAATAAAACGAAGGTAATTTTTAGACTTTTTATTTTCATAATTACAAATGTAATAATAGAATCGCACGTATTAGCATTAAAAGCGGAATTAGGTTTTTAAAATTTTCAGAGTAATTGTTTCAAAATTTGTCTGCTTTGAATTCTTACACTTTTTAAGACAAAAGCGTCTTTTATCAATGTTTTTTATTAAAAAACCACGTATTTCCCCTTCCGGACAGGCAGAAACCTGAATTTTCACATTTTTATTTAAATTCAAAAACTCCTTCAAACCAAGGTATTCAGGATTGACATACGATTCCGAATGAATATTCTGTAAATTCAAATCAATTGTTTGTTTTGTGATATTATCTCCTTTATTAATTCTCAGCAATTTTAAAACGTAGGAAGTATCAGAGATTGGGGTGTTGAAAATTTGAGTTTGCCAGATATATCCTTGAGCATTTGAAACAATGATAATTTTTTGATTGCCATTAATAGTTAATGAAATTACTTTACCATTTTCTGAGCGAATAATACCATCTCCAACAGTATAATAATCGAGCTTTGCATTTACCGGTGCGTTAGTAATTGCATCAACAGGCTCTATTGTTAAAATGATAGGCGGCTTAAAATCATTTTTATTAATAGCCACAGGTGCTGCATCAATTAAACCATAGGGTTTAAAGTTTTTTTTAGTTGAATCTTTCTGACCAAATAAAACTGATTGTGAAACTATAAGAATCAAAAACAATATACGTAGCTCGATCATCTATTAATTATTTATACAAATTTACTTAAATGTAAATACAATCCCTCCTTTTTATTGAATTAACAATGACAATTTGAGTAGCTTTGTTACCAATTTAAAACACTATGAATTTAACCACAATGGTAGGTCTTCTGGCGGCCACTGGAACTACAACTGCATTTATTCCTCAAGTATTACAAATTATTAAAACACAAAACACAAAAGGGATATCTCTTGTGATGTATATTATTTTTACAATAGGAATTGTATTTTGGCTCAGCTATGGTATATTGTTGGGGGATATTCCAATTATTATAGCCAATTCAATCACTTTAATTTTGGCGATCACCATTTTATTTTTAAAAATAAAGAACGGTTAGTTCCTGTTTAGATTTTATTCCAAATTAATTCTATCAGTAATTTTATTGTTAAACAATTTCTAAATTGTGACTGAAAGATGAATATTAAAGACAATGTCATCCCTAATAGCTTTTTGGCTAAGAGGGTTCTCGTATGGTCAGCGATATCATTCATAAAAGACAAGATCCCTTCTACTGCGAAGAACAGATCACAAAAGTCCGCAATGAAAATCCATCCAATAATAAAATATTTAATTAAAAATTAAACAGATCCTGAATATCATGAAATATTTTTTTCCTTAAGAAGCAATATGTTAAAGGGCCGTTCCAAAAATTCATTATCAAAACAAAAACATTACCACTAAGGCAATAGAACACATAGAAACACTAAGGAATTCTCTGTGAGGCTTTTGAACTTAGTGTCTTAGTGGTTATTTTCTTTAATTTTTAGAACTGCCCTAAAGAATAAAATATCGTTAAATTTGGATAAAAAAATAGCTCATTTCGCTAAATAAAAGCAGGGTTTATAGTACCTTTGACCAATATACGCTTAATGCTAAAAAATAAATGCGAAATTTTAGTGTGTAAAGAACAAAATTAAAACATAGAATAATGCAAGAATTTTTCGTTGATATCCATTGCCATTCATCAATGAGGGCATTTCACACTACACCAAGAGGAACCGAAAAAAATATTTGGGACTGTACAAAAAATGATTTTATTGATACATTTATTGGCAAATGGGTCTGGAATCAATCAAAAAACGTGTCGAAATTTTCTCAATCCAATTTTTATAATTGCATCGATGGTAAGGTAAGGGTAGTCTTTGACTCTCTTTATCCGGTAGAAAGGGGATTTATTAATTTCAAAAAAATTCCAGAACTAATAATCGGAAAAAAAGCGAATGAAACTCTTGTTGTAACTGCATCCGGAGTTTCGGTGGAACAGTTTAGGAGTTATAAAAAAGGACATAATTATTTTGACGACCTAAATAATCAATATAATTTTTTAGTCAACAATCAAGGTGCTTCACCTTGCGGAAAATACAATTACAAAATCCCGGCTAATTATAATGAACTTGAAGAATCGTTACAATCTAACGATTCTACAATCAATGTTATTGTAACAATAGAAGGTGCTCATGTTTTTGGTTGTGGTACAAAAGATTCTGAAAAAATACCATTGAAAGAGTTAAAACAAATTCTTAAAAACAATATCAGTGAAGTAAAAAAATGGAAACATCCTCCTTTTTTTATTACGTTTGCTCATCATTTCTGGAATCAGTTATGTGGGCATGCAACCACTTTGACAGCGGCAACAAAATTTACCTGCAATCAGATACCGGGATTAAATACCGGTTTTACTGAACTTGGGCTATTTGCTTTAGAAGAATTGCTTTCGACAAAAAACGGGAAACGAATATTAATAGATACACGGCACATGAGTGCTAAATCAAGGCAGCACTATATTAATTATGTCTCCAACCACAACAAACAAAACCCAAATGATCTGATCCCTTTAATTTCAAGCCATTCAGCAGTTAATGGGTTTGAAAAAATCATTCATTCAGATCAGGTCAAAGACACCTCTTCAAAAAAAAAATCAACCTCCTTTTGCGCATGGAGTTTAAATATCTCTTCGGAAGAAGCCATTGCCATTCATGAATCAGGTGGAATTGCAGGAATCATTTTGGACAAAGGAAGACACAGTGGAATCAATCTTCTAAAATCAATCGAAAAAATTAAAAATCCAGCAGATAAAAAAACTCTTTTTGTAAAATTGATTTGTGACAACATTTTTTTCTTTGTTGGAGCAATAAATGCTAAATCGGCATGGGATATTCTAACAATTGGAAGTGATTTTGATGGTGTTATTACCCATTTCGATCCGTACGAAAATACATCCACACTTCCTGACCTAAAAAAAGACCTGATCAATTTTTTAACAAAAAATAATTATCAATCACACCTCTGGTTCGGATATTCTCCTGAAGAGCTGATGAATAAGATATTCACGCAAAATGCTATGGATTTTTTAAAGAGAAATTTCAATTGATCCTGAAGTATTTTATTATCAAAATTTAAGGATAAATGCCTATAATTTAAAAGCGGGTAGTACTACTGCCACTGTAAAATAAATCCAAAATAAAATGAACAGACCCAAAATACAGTTTCCTTCAACAGCTTCCAGCAGGGAAGAAATGCTCGACTATATCAGCAAAAAAAAGATAAAGGACATTGACTGGAGAAAAGGAAAAGCCTTTTGTTTAGTGTATCATCCGGGGGAGGAGCGCGCTAACCTGATAAAAGAAATTTACAATCTTTACTTTTCCGACAATGCCTTAAACCCAACAGCTACACCCAGTTTGGCAGAACTGGAAGCCGAAACAGTGAGCATGTGCGCTGACTTGTTTAATGGCGATGAAAATGTAAGGGGGAATATTACAACAGGAGGTACAGAAAGTATTTTGTTAGCTGTAAAAACAGCCAGAGATTGGGCAAAAAAAAACAAGCCACATATCACTAAACCAAATGTGGTATTGCCTATGTCTGCGCATCCTGCATTTATGAAAGCATTCCATTATTTTAATGTTGATTTTATACCTGTTGAACTTGGTAGCGACTATCGTGCAAACCCGACTGCAATGCGAGCCGCTGTGAATAAGGATACCATTATGATTGTTGGTTCTGCTCCCTCCTACCCACACGGGTTAATGGACCCAATTGCTGAGATTGCTGAAATAGCAAAAGAGAAAAACATTTTTTGTCATGTTGATGCTTGTATAGGAGGTTTTATGTTACCATTTGTTAAAAAACTGGGGTATCCTATTGCGGACTTTGATTTCTCTGTGGATGGCGTTACTTCTATCTCTGCTGACATTCATAAGTATGGATACTCATCAAAAGGTTCATCTGTTATACTTTATAAAAATTCTGATATCCGTAAATTTCAGTTTTCATTGTACACAAAATGGAATGGTGGGGTTTATGGTTCACCTACAATGACCGGAACACGCCCGGGAGGAAGCATTGCCGGTGCCTGGGCTGCATTAAAAGCTATTGGTATGGATGGTTACCTAGAAATGGCCAAAACCACTATGGAGGTTACTGCTATAATAAAAACTGCAATAGATTCTATTCCTGAACTGGAAATAATCGGTCATCCGGATATGAGTATCCTTGCCTTTAAATCAGACAAACTAGATGTATTTAAACTAGCAGATGAACTCAATAAAAAAGGCTGGCATTTTGAAAGGCAGCAATTGCCTCCAAGCTTACATTTTACTATCAACTATATACACAGGCTGGTAGCTGACGAATTTATTAATGACCTTAAAGAGTGTGTTGAAACAGCTAAAAAATTTACTTTAGAATCATTGGCAACCAGCTTGCAAACGAAGGCAGTAAAAGGCTTAAGCAAAATATTACCTTCGGGCACAATTGCTAAATTTCAAAAAGGAGGATC
>JAIOQD010000695.1 GCA_021413595.1 Bacteroidota bacterium
TGG
Organism: Bacteroidota bacterium; assembly: GCA_021413595.1. Taxonomy (GTDB): domain Bacteria; phylum Bacteroidota; class Bacteroidia; order 2-12-FULL-35-15; family 2-12-FULL-35-15; genus 2-12-FULL-35-15. The sequence goes on from JAIOQD010000695.1 coordinate 4, forward strand.
GCCGGACTATCCGTTACTCCTCTCGATTTGCTTGGAAACAATGATTTTTCAGATACATCCATTATTTTCTCCTGCATTTCAATCGGATTATTGATCGCGGGATTTGCGATGTATTCCGATAAAAAAAACATTAAAAAACATTTTGGATTTAGCTATAATAACTTTGCTGCAAACATTTTATTCATTGCCACTTTAGCTGCATTATTTGGTCAGTCGTATAAATTGATTAGCTTTTTATTTTTAGCAGGCATTAGTTTTTATTATATTAAATATGCCATTGCGCAACATTCTTTTTTGTTTTTACTATTATCAATTGTGTATGGCTATGTAGGATTAACCTACAGCGTTTTTTCAATCATCCCACTAAATGAGGCGTTATTACTGCTTGGCTTCTTTTATGTTGCAGCTTCTTGTGCCGGAATTATACTCTTTTTTATTTATTACAAAAAAATACTCGGTATAAAAAAATGATAGCCTACGATCCTTCTTTTTTAAGGAATAGTTCCATTGTAAAAAAATCAAAACAATGGTACAGCAAACAGCTCATCTCAGCAGAGCAGATGAATAGTATTTTAAAAAACTACACTACCGGGTTCTATTCCCCCAATCTTTTTATAAAAATTGGTTTGTTTATTTTTACATTTTTCGCAATTGCTGCTTCTGTTGGGTTTTATAGCCTGTTCTTCTTAATATTGAATGTGAACCCACAAACCGGATTTTTAGTTTTTACCTGTCTTTTATTTTCAGTCGGCTGTGTTTTTTTATTAGAATATTTTATAAAAAACAAAAAAGTATATCGGGCAGGAGTGGATGAATGTCTTTTATATTCAGCATTAGGTTTTATATTAATCGCCATCGGAATGCTCATTAATGATGGATTTGAACCATCCGAAAATGCATTGCTTTTCTGCATACTTGCTGTACCCTTTTTAATAGCGGCAATTGTTCGTTATGCCGATAGGTTCGTTACTTTAATAGCAGCTGTTTGCCTTTATGCTATCTTTTTTTTATCCCTTTTAAAACTAGGTGAGATCGCGAAACTAATTATGCCATTCTCATTGATGATCGTATCCATTCCTGTTTATTTTTTTGCGATACAACAAAAACAAAAGGAGACGCTTTTTTACTGGAAAAAATGTATTGAAATTTTCGAATTACTTGCGCTGATTGTATTTTATTTAGCCGGCAATTATTTTGTGATCAGGGAAGCTAGCATTGCATTTTTTGATATGCAATTAAATGATGGCGAAAATATTCCATTGGCTTTTATATTTTACATATTCACTGCTATCATTCCTTTGCTCTATGTTTATTATGGTTTAAAGAAAAAAGACAAAACGCTTTTGTGGACCGGTTTACTATTGATCGCAGCTGCAGTACTAACCTTTAAATATTATTTCAGTTTGGGACATCCCGAAATTACCCTTACCATTGCGGGTATGATACTCATCATGGTTTCCTATGTTTGTATAAAGATGCTAAAAACACCAAAGTATGGGATCACTTTTGAAGAAGAACCTGATGAAGATAATTTCTTAAGATCAAATGCTGAAGCGTTGGTTATTGCTCAAAATTTTGGCGCGCAAAGTGCTGAAACACCATCGGATACACAATTTGGTGGTGGTGGTTTTGGCGGTGCCGGTTCGGGAGGCAATTTTTAAATTCTTCTAAAATCAAAACATAATTGATGTAAATTTTTTTTAAATCTCTCAATATATCTGATAATTTATTATCATCCTCTGCTCTAATAATCAAATGCAAATGACTTGGCATAAGACACCATGCGAAAATTTTAAGTACTTTCTGTTTTTGACAATATTTTAATGATTCAATTATTTCCATTTTATTATTCTTGCGAGTGAATACATCTATCCAATCAACAACTGTAATGGTAACAAAATGTGCCTTGCCCTTATATCAAACGTAATAAATTTTGGATTACAACACTCTGGGATTACAAATCCATTGCTATTAGGTCGGGAATGCAAATCCCGACCAGCTGGGCGTGTTTCATTTTAAATGCCCACTAACGTTTTGCCTACCCGAAGGGCGGGATTTTTACCACTAAACTTCATTAGGAGAACTGAATTTTCGGCTTGCACAAATGTGTCTGCGAAGCACGAAACCCCGCCTTTTGGGTAGGTGCTGTTACCACCAGTGCTTTTCTGTCTGTCGTTGTGCGTTGGGCAGGCATACTTATTTGTAAGCTTTGGTTGTGTGTTGGTTTGTGTGGCTTGCAAATGTGTATGACTGCTAGGTGTCAGATTATGTTTAACTGAAAATGTCACGAATTAATTTTTTAATGGTTAAGTTTTCAAGTTTAATCGCAACAGGTCTAATAATATCCAAACCTTCGCGCCAATGGAGTCTGTCGTTATAAATAATACCTAACAAATAAAAAGTCTCTGGAACATCAAGTCCAATTTCCTCACAATATTCCAATTTCTTTTTTGTACCGTGTTTGTCAAGAAAAGTTTGTTTATGAGCAGGAGCGACTATTTTATCGTGTATTAATGATTCAATTTTAACTCTAACCCCAAAGCAAATCGCTAAAGGGCAAAAGTTTGTTTGATTATTAAGATATTTGACTATCTCAGCATCAATTACTTGATGAAATCTTTGTGAGTTGCCCCATGTAGATGGTAAATGTAATGCCGTAAACTGCGCTGATAAATCAACATGAGTCGGATAATAATGAAAATGATGTTTGTCAGCTAGGGCTTGAATTGAGGCATCCTCTCTTTTCTTGATTAAATTTAAAATATTAGGATTTGATTGATTCGCAACATCTTTTAAATAAGCGACTTTAATTTTATGTTTATTGAAACAAAAGTGATTGAAATACAATGGATCCAAATGTGTCATTAAAATTGGGAAAAAATTCTTGCCTTGCGCTTTCATTTCCTCAATCATTGTTGTAATAAAATACTGAAATGAAATCAGGTTGGCATCATCTAAATAGTCGAATATTTCATCAATGATCAAAATGCAATTTTTCATTCTGAAATTTCTTTTGGCTTTCATCAACATTGTGATAAATGAAAGAACATCTCTTTGACCATTTGAAATTTCGTGTGCTTTTGGCCATTCGACAATTAGGCGATTGTGTTTCTTATCTTCTTTAGGTCTAATCGTATGGCGAGTGGTATTGAAATCCGCAATTGTTTTCTCGTAGTATGCTTTATCGTCTTGATAACAGATGTAATTGACAGCCTTTTTGAAATTTGCCCCCATCGATTGAACGACCTCAATCAATTGAAATGCAGCCAAAAAACTATCCACGTCATTACTAATACCGTCAAACTTTTTGAGAATTTCTGATAATTTTCTAAATTCTTCTATTGCTTCTAAAGCATTTTTTTTATTAGTATCTATC
>JAIOQD010000696.1 GCA_021413595.1 Bacteroidota bacterium
TTCAAATTAAAAATTTAAAAATATTGAGAACTGTTTAAATTTTATATTAAAGAATAACAATATTGATTATTAAAGCATACCCAATTCTCGACTCCGCTCGAAATGATCCTATTCACCATCATTTCGAGCAGAGTCGAGAAATCGCATGAAGCCTAGAAACTGTTTTGAATAAAATTAAAACAGGCTTTAATTACAATTTCCAAATAAATATAGCAAACCAAAACGACTTTTCTATTAGAAAAATTAGAAATAATAAATTTAACAGCAAATAAAACAAACTAAAGAGTGAAATTACCATTTTCATGTAACTATTACTCATGTATAGCTAATAATGGAATGAGTGAGTTAAATGCCATCTTTTTTGTTTTGCTTTCGTTAAATAATCTCGAAATAATATCGTGTTTTTTCGGAATCATAATTAACAAATCTGCATTATTTTTTTCGATAAAATTGTTTAAATTTTTTATTAAATCATTTCCTTCAATAAAAAGCACAGAATAATTTAAGTCTTCAAAAAGAACTTCCTTTTTTGCTTCCAATAGAATTTCCTGATCTAGATTTTCAAAAGAGTCAACAACATTAAGCACTATTAATTTGGAATTGAATAATTCTACAAATCCCCTTATTTGTTTTGCAGCGTTTGTATCTGCTACTTTCTCGATATCATCGCAAGCAAATACTACAGTATTTATGGGTCGATACCTCACTCCGTCCGGCACAATTAAGGTAGGACAGTTTGTATTTTTAATAACACCAATACTATTGCTGCTTAGCAGTATTTCGGATAATTTTCCGGCCTCCGAAATTCCAATTATAACGAGGTCGATCTCTTTCTCTTCAACAAGATCAACAATTTCGCTAATTAAGAAACCCGATTTGATAATATTCTCAATAGGATTTGTAAACAAGTATTTTTCCCGTAATTCCTTTTCAAATTTTTCCATAGCAATCATATTGCTCTTTTCAAATTCATCATAAGCTGGCATAAAAGAAATGTCGTCACTCGTATATACCGGAATATTAAAAACATGAAAAAGAATTAGTTTTGCATTTCTTTCTTTGGCAAATTGAATACCATATTCAGCAGTATTTTTTGATACTTCAGAAAAATCTATTGGGATTAAAATTGTTTCCATTGCATTGTTATATTAATACTGTTAATAAAATCATTTTTTTATCTACTTATTTCTTTGGTTGTTCTTTCCCTTTTTTAATTCTAATACAAGTTTATTCCCATATCTGACCTTTCATATTTCAAATTCGTTAAAGAGGCATTTCCAATCGCTAAAGCAGGATAATTACAATATAAGAAACCGAATGGGAGGTGTATTTTTACAATTAAATAAAAATTCAGTTAGTGAGGACTAAAAAAAATCACAATTCAATAAGATCAAGATTGCTTCTTTTAACATTGGAATTTTAAAATTCAAATATTAAATTACTAATTTTAAGCAACTAAATAAAATTAAGTTACATTGTACCAACATAAATTAAGTATTCGTAACCGTATGTCATTTCGAAATAAAAAAACTATACAGTTACAAATTTTCATTCTTTCACTCTCCATTCTTTCTTCTATATCACCTATTATTGCTCAGGAACAAACAAACGAGTGGTGGAAAAGAACCACAGTTTACCAAATCTATCCTCGTTCATTTTATGATAGCAATGGAGATGGGATTGGAGATATTAAGGGTATCATCCAAAAATTGGATTACATCCAAGAACTAGGATTTGAAACAATTTGGATCTCACCTTTTTTTATGAGCCCGCAAATGGATTTTGGTTATGATATCAGTGATTATTATTCAATTGCCCCTGAATATGGCGATTCAGCAATCTGCAATCAACTGATCGAGGAAATACACAGACGGAAAATGAAAATCATTTTCGATCTGGTGATGAACCATACCTCTGATCAGCACCCTTGGTTCAAAGAATCATCAAACACAATTAACAATAATAAATCAGATTGGTATGTTTGGAAAGATGGTAAAGGAAAAAAAAGATTAGATCCACCCAATAACTGGAAATCGATGGTTGGTGGCAGCGGATGGCAATACAATAAAGAACGGAAACAGTTTTATTGGGCCTCCTTTCTTCCTTTTCAACCAGATTTGAATTACCGAAACAAAGACGTAAAAAAAGCTATGCTTGACGTAACGCAGTACTGGGCAGAAAAAGGAGTTGATGGCTTTCGACTGGATATCTTTAACGCAATTTATGAAGATTCAACTTTCAGGGACAACCCCTTTAGTTTTAAAATTATCCCAAACGAGGAAAATCCGGATGGCTTTTTTCAGAAGGCAAAGTACAATATCAACAATACACAAAGTTTTGAATTTGCCACAGAACTGCGAACAAGTTTGGATAAAACGGGCAACAAGTACTTAGTAGGTGAAGTTTTTGGAGATGCCAATTTATTGAAAAAGTACTGCAACTACAATAATCAACCCGGGTTAAACAGTGTATTCCTCTTCAAAACACTTGGTACTCCCTTTAAAGCGAAGGACTACCGAAAATTAGTAGCTTTATTTGAGGAAAATTTCGCGAAGCCTTTTATACCCACGTATGTGTTCAGTAATCATGATAGGAAACGCAGTATATCAAGATTAAAAAACGATATTAATAAAGCAAAATTATTAGCACTGTTTCAGTTTACTGTAAGAGGGATCCCTTTCACTTATTATGGAGAAGAACTTGGAATACCTCAAACAAACATTCCTTTAAAGAACGGGAAAGACCCAATGGCAAAGCGTTACAAATTGCTTCCTCAATTCATTGCAAATATGAGCAAGGAGGCAATAAACCGTGATGGATGCCGTACTCCTATGTTATGGAACAATGAAAATAATGCCGATTTTACAAAAGGAAATAATCCTTGGCTACCTGTAAGCCTACAGTATGCAAAACTAAATGTTGAAAAACAAAATTCTGACAGCACATCCCTTCTTACTTTTTACAAAAGTTTACTTGCACTCCGAAAATCAATACCCGCTTTGGATTCGGGGGAATTAAAAATTGCAGAAAAATATTGCAGCTCCAAAATTTTTGCCTTCTACCGGATATTTGATGCTGAAAAATATCTTATTGTACTGAATATGTCAAAGCAAACGATAAGACTTGATTTACCAAAAGGTGAAGCTTTGCTTCTACTAAATAGTAGTATTAAAAATGGATTGAATGGCTATGGTGGATTGGTTTTAAAATTAGAATGAAGATATTTCTGTTTGGAGTTTGTTTAAATATTTTCTAAAACCTTTTCAAAAATAATTTTAAACCAAACGGTGTACTGCTCGGGATTCGTTTTTAAATTTTGTTTAATTTCATCAATAGGTAGGTATTTCCAATCCATTGCTTCCACTTTGTTTATAATGGGATTTTTATCGTAATGTCCTATAAATACATGATCTAGTTCATGTTCCGTTAATTTGTTATCCAATTCGGTTTTATAAATAAAATGAAACGCATCATTGAGAATACAATCAAAGCCCATTTCTTCTTGTAAACGCTTATGTGCCGACTCTTTTAAATTTTCTCCCGGTAAAGGGTGGCTGCAACAGGTATTCGTCCAAAGTCCACCAGAATGATACTTATCCAATGCACGTCTTTGAAGCAATAATTCATTTTTAGAATTGAAAATAAATATTGAAAATGCCCTGTGAAGTTCTCCTTTTTGATGAGCTTCCATTTTTTCCATGACGCCAATAATAACATCATTTTCATCCACCAATATTACATTTTTAGATTCCATCCTTTAAAAATTTAAAATAATAACAAATAGTACAATTGATAAATCGAATACAAAAGTAATTGATTAAAAGACGTTAACACCAATAAAATAAACAAGCGTTATATTAAATGCTTTGTGGTATTGATGTTCATTCCACACTTGCTTCGTAATCCCTTGGATGCAGAAACCTCCGATAGTCATCAAAGTTGGCAAGTTCAGGATAACCATTGTTTTATACTTAACGTAACAATAAAAAATATAAAATACAGAATCGATATCTTGATTTTCATATTTTTTGAGTTGAAGATTCCACAATCTGAGAAAATTTATTCCTTTTTTTACTCTTTTGGAGTGATTTAGAAAATATTTTTGGAAGGAATATTTTTTTATCTCTGAATTTAAACTAACAAAAAAATAAAAAGAATGAAAAAAATTTTAGCAATATCAATTGTGGCAATAGGCATAATAGCATTGAGTTATACTATCATTGCATCTGATAGTGAAATCAGATCAAATGAAAATCAAGCCAGTGAAATTGAATTAAAAACAAATATGCGGAAATTATGGGAAGACCACATTATGTGGACACGCAATGTGATCTTTAACATTATGGATGATCTGCCAGGAAAAGACGAAGCAATAAACAGATTACTTAAAAACCAGGATCATATTGGGAATGTGATAAAACCGTATTATGGAGAATCGGCAGGAAAAGCTTTGACTGATTTATTATACGTCCACGCTAAAACAGCAGCTGACCTATTAACAGCGAAAAAAAATGATAATGACAAAGCATTTAAAGAAGCAAACGATAAGTGGCTTTCAAATGCGGATGAAATTTCTGCATTCTTAAGCAACGCAAATCCGAACTGGAAACTTGAGGACATGAAAATGATGATGCACGATCATTTGAAATTAACCACTGATGAAGCAATGGCAAGAAAAGACAAAAATTATGATGCTGATGTTGTAGCTTATGACAAAGTACATGATGAAATTCTTGAAATGTCAGATATGCTTTCAATTGGTATTATGAAACAATTCCCGGAAAAGTTTAAAAGCACCAACACTATCGGTAAAAAATAATTTTCAAAATTGAACTGAAAATAGTATGTCCGAACTTAAGATTAGGTCTTTTGTTCGGGCATAATCATTTATAGATGCCTAAGCCCTTTTTATTATAAAGTTTATTCCAAAATTTTGCTAATTATTCAAAAAAGCAGCATTATAGAAAATAAATAAGAAATACCGATTTTATTTCTACTAACTTTGTAAAAAATAAATCTAAACAAAAAAAAATGGCTAATCGCAGAGATATAAAAAAAGACATTAACAATGTACTTGGTGATGTGTTAGAAGAATGTTATTCAGAAATGTTAAACAACCCGACTAAAAATGACAAGGCAATCAATTCAATTATTGATGAAGCTGTTGATTTGGCTGATGACTTAATGTTTCGTGTAAATAACGCTCAGGATATTACAAAAGGCAAAGGTGTAAAAACACACTTTAGCAAAATTTCAGAAGATTTGGAAGATAAAGCAATTGGCTTTATTGAAAAACTAAATGCACTTTCTTAAAACTGAAATTATCATTACAATAAAAAAAAGTTCTCTGATTATAATCAGAGAACTTTTTTTT
>JAIOQD010000697.1 GCA_021413595.1 Bacteroidota bacterium
TCGTTTCAGGCCCACCCAGCTTAGTGCAGATATTCTGAACTTCCTGCAACTCTTCTATTGCAATGGGTTTAGCATATTCCAGCAACTCATTTAATAAACTATATACTTTTTCGGCAGTTTCTGCCATACGTTCTTCAAGCACAATAGCAGCATAAGAAGCATAATGTAACAAATTAGCTTTTTCGTGTCTGGCAATGGCAATTTGTTTAACAATTTCTTCGTTATTAAACTCATCATTATTGAATGATCTGGAACCAAAAGCCTTGTATAATTGCTCTCTTAATTTCCGAACATCCGCATACATCATAAATGGAATATAGGAAGGATAATCTAAGGTAATTAACCAGGAATTTTCTTTGCCTTTATCTTTTGCAGCCATCAAAGCGGCTTCTTTAACACCTTCCGGAAGTCCTGCCAAATCAGCTTTGTCAGTGATCCACAGTTCAAATTTATTGGAGGATTTTAATAAGTTTTCGCCAAAAGTGAGACTTAGTTTAGATAATTTAGTATTCAATTCTTTCAGCTTTTCTTTAGAAACATCATCTAAATTAGCGCCATTTCTTACAAAACTTTTGTATGTTTTTTGCAATAGCATTGCTTGTTCTGTAGAAAGCTTTTCGGTATCAGTACTTTCCACTACTACCTTAATTCTTTTAAACAATTCATCATCCATTAAAATATCATCACCAAAAGCAGAAAGCAAAGGAGATACTTCCTGAGCAATTAATTGCATAGCATCACTGGTTTCAGAGCTATTCAGATTAAAAAAAATGCTGGAAACTACATCCAATGTTTTGCCGCTTCTTTCTAATGCTTCGATCGTATTTTTAAAATCAGGAATTTCGGGATTATTCTTTATGACCTTAATTTCTTGTTTCCCAAGTTCAATAGCTGTTTCAATAGCAGGTTTGTAATGTTCTAATTTAATTTCTTCGAAGGGAATAGTATTAAATGGAGTATTAAATTTTTGTAATAATGGATTGTTCATGTTGCTGATTTTTATTTATTGTTCTTATAATTTCAGATTTTGATTGTGTTAGTTTAACATTATAAGGGCGTTCCCATTTCTTAAAAGAGAAATGAGAAGGCTTTCCGTTTCAGAGACCGAGAATACAATTCTAAAACAGTTCAACAAAACCAAAGCAATTAAATGAAAGCTAACTAATACAATTAAACAGCTGTTGCTTTAGTGATATTCCTATAAAGGTAAGAACTGAAAATATGTCTTCTGGCAAACCTGCCTTGCGAATCAGCATTTACCAGCTTAATATAAATGTTTTTTGGGACATTAAAATATTCATAAACACTTCCATCAGAAAAATTTATTTTTAATGTAAGTCCTTTGTGTTGAAAATCCACAATGATTGAAGAAGTAATTGTGGCAGTATATTCCGGGAGATTTTGTTTTTGAGTTTCAGGATCAATACTCACTAAAAAATGATAGGCCGCAATGATAGATTTACTTTTTTCTTCGGCTTCCAATTTTAGAGAATTATTTTCCACAAATTTATCGGGATGATTTTCTTTCATAAAGTCCCTGTAAACGGTTTTTAATTCCTTTAATCCTGCAGTGTTGGTAATACCTAATAGCCTTCTGTAATCTCCAATTCTTTTCATACTATTTATTAACGTTTAAAAAATGATTCCCGGCTATAATGAAATTAAATACCGAATTGCCAAAAGAGCTAATATGCAAATTTACGCTTTTTTATACTGTATAGTAGCAAAAGTGTTGACATCTGCCTTTTATTCAATAATACCAAAATAAAATAGTCCTTTTAAAAACCTCACCCATGCTTTCTCCTTGAAAAAGGCGAGGGGTGATTGGTCTATTTTATATTTCGTTTTGGTATAAAATACTAATTAACCGTAATAAAAAAGCGACCAATCAATAGTCGCTTTTTTAATTGAATTAAATAATCGTTGAATTAGTTGAATTGTTCCACTTCAGTACTTTCATTCATTGCTACAACCAAACAGCCATTGGACACTGTATTTTGAACAAAATCAAAATAACCGGTACCAACAAAACTTTGATGTTTAATAGCTTTAAAGCCATCGTCCTGTAAAGAAAACTCTTTTTGTTGTAGTTCAGAAAAACCTGCCATACCATTGCTTTTATAGGCTCTGCTTAATTCAAACATAGAAGAATTAAGAGCATGAAATCCTGCTAATGTAATAAATTGAAATTTGTATCCGAGTTCCGCTAATTCTTCGCGAAATGTTTCCATTTCTTTTACACTTAAATATTTTGCCCAATTGAAAGAAGGTGAACAATTGTACGCTAATAATTTTCCCGGGAATACTTCATGAATTGCTTCAGCAAATTGTTTCGCCACTGCTAAATCCGGTTTGGATGTTTCCATCCAAAGAATATCAGCATAGGGTGCGTACGCTAAACCTCTAGAAATACATTGTTCTATACCATTTCTAACATAATAAAATCCTTCAGGTGTTCTTTCTCCTACAACAAAGGGAACATCTCTATCATCAATATCACTGGTAATTAAATTTGCGGCTTCAGCATCTGTTCTTGCGATCAAAATAGTGGGCACGTTACAAACATCAGCTGCTAAACGGGCAGCTACTAATTTGCCGATAGCTTCTTTTGTTGGTACAAGAACTTTTCCTCCTAAGTGTCCGCATTTTTTTGCACTCGATAACTGATCTTCGTAGTGAACTCCGGCAGCACCGGCTTCAATCATCATTTTCATTAATTCAAATGCATTTAAATTTCCTCCAAATCCAGCTTCAGCATCAGCAATTATAGGTTGCATCCAGTCTTTGGAGTTATCACCTGAAACGCTATCAATTTGTTCGCAGCGTAATAAAGCATTGTTTATTTTTTTTACTACATCCGGCACTGAATTGGCAGGATACAACGATTGGTCAGGATACATTTGTCCTGCACTATTCGCATCAGCAGCCACTTGCCACCCACTTAAATAAATGGCTTCCAAACCGGCTGCTACTTCTTGTATAGCTTGATTGCCTGTAAGCGCTCCCAACGCAGCAACATAAGATTGAGAGTTTAATCTTTCCCATAGTTTTTCGGCTCCGGATTTTGCAATGCTATATTCAATTTCTACTTTACTGCGAAGTTTTAACACTTCTTCCGCAGTATAAGGTCTTTTAATTCCATTCCAACGTGGATTATTGTTCCAATCAGATGTTAATTGTTCCGGATTCGATACTTTTTTCATAATTTCTAAGGTTTGCTTTTTTAGTTTTAAATCCTTTAAAAAATTTAATCTAAATATTAGTAACTGTTTAAATTTCAATCAGAAATTTAGTAAGGTCAAC
>JAIOQD010000771.1 GCA_021413595.1 Bacteroidota bacterium
TATGCGAAACTAATACAGGAAGCTATCCTTCCTCCAAAAGAATTAAAATATAGATTGTTCCCACATGCTTTTGTCCTTTATCTGCCCAAAGACATTGTTAGCGGAGATTTTTATTGGTTCACAGAAAAGAACAAAATGAAATTAATTGCAACAGTCGACTGTACAGGACACGGTGTACCCGGTGCATTTATGAGTATGATCGGCAATGCATTACTGAATGAAATTATAAATGAAAAGGGAATTACCTCACCTTCTGAAATTCTCATACAATTGCGTGTGAAAATAATTGACTCCTTAAAACAAAAGGATGGACAAAATAAAGATGGAATGGACATTTCTATTTTGTGTTTTGATGAGAACATGAATACAGTGGAGTTTGCAGGTGCTAATAATCCTCTTTGGCTTATTCGCAATGGGGAAATCCAGGAAATAAAAGCCGACAAGCAGCCAATTGGGTTACATCACGGTGAATCAAAACCATTTAGTAATCATGTAATTAATTTGTTAAAAAACGATTCCCTTTATATTTTTACCGATGGATATGCCGATCAGTTTGGTGGAAACGATGGAAAGAAGTTTAAATATAAACACTTGCAAAATCTTTTACTTTCAATTCAAGATAAACCAATGATCGAACAAGAAAAAATTCTTATTGAAAAAATCAATGATTGGAAAGGAAATTTGGAGCAGGTAGATGATATTTTAATTATTGGTGTTAGGGTATAATTTAGTAGTAGATATCATTTGAAAATGTAATTAATGGAAAAAAATATTTACTCCTTTTTATTAATATTTTTTGCAAGAAATTGTTTCCGCCTTCCCTCTCGAAATCTTATCCCAATAAAGATTGGAGAGAGGATATTCAGAGGCGGTATGGGCAAAAATTGGCTATATCTTATTTTTTTATCTACTTCAACTCTTTGTTCTGCCCAACAAAATGGAGGATTTCCAGAGCTCAATGAAAAAGTGGACTCTTTGCAAAAAGTTTTACAAAAAGCAAAGCACGATACCTTACGTGCTGCTGTTTATGTTGCGCTTTCCGAAGAACTTTATCTTTCTGATATTGATACGGTTTTACCACTTTGCTTTAAAGCAATAGCGATTGCTGATGCTGGATTAAATGACGCAAATGCTTCCGAAAAACAATCTTTTCTAATAACTAAGGCCAGTGCATTAAACAACATCGGTTATGTTTATAAGCAACAAGGTGATATTCTCAAAGCCTTGGAATGGTATAAGAAAGGTCTGAAGATAAGAGAAGAAATTGGCGACAAGTATGGCATTGCAAACTCAATCAACAATATTGGGAGGATTTACAATACTCAGGGGGATAACAATAAAGCTATAGAATGTTATTATAAAAGTTTAAAGATACAGAACGACATTGGCGACAAACAAGGTGCTTCCATCTCCCTCAATAACATTGGGCTTATTTATAATAATCAGGGTGATATTCCCAATGCACTCGAATATTACAACAAAGGATTGAAGTTACAGGATGAAATTGGAGACAAACAAGGTGTGGGTATCTCACTTCATAACATAGGGAATGTGTATAGCACCCAGGGGAATTTCCCAAAGGCTTTGGAGTGTTATCACAAAAGTTTGAAAATATTGGAAGAGGTCGGAGACAAAAAAGGCATTGCAATTTTGCTTAATAGCTTGGGGATTCTTTACAAGGATAAGGGCGTTTCATTTTTCGAAGCTTCATTGAAAGAAGAATATTTCAGCAAAGCATTAGAGTTTTATCAGAAAGGTTTAACGATTCGAGAAGAGATCGGAGACAAAGATGGAATAGCCCGGTCATTCAATGATATTGGTTTTATTTATAATGTTCAAGCCGAACAAGAACAAAATCCAGATTCAATTAATAGCAAATTTAATAAAGCTCTGGAATGGAATCAGAAATGTTTAAATATTTGGGAAGAAATTGGATTCAAGCAAGGTATTACCAACTCTCTTTTTAACATGAGTGGCATTTATTGGAAACGATCTAATTCATCTGTTGAGAAGAATAATTCTCAGTTCTTACTAAATAAAGCAGAAGAATATTGTAAGTCATCCCTGCAAATAGCGAAAGAATTATCGTATCCTGAACATATACGCAATGCAAGCGAAAGGTTGAGTCTTATTTATAAGAGAATGGGCGAATTGGCTTTCGCTTCCGGAAATATGGGGCTTTCCGCTCAAAAATACAAAGATGCGATACAGATGCAGGATCTATTCATAATGACTGCCGATAAGATAAATAACGTTGAAATGCAAAAGTCGATTTTGAAAAAACAAATGCAGTTCGAGTTTAAAAATAGAGAAGGAGAGCTTAAGGCAAAGCAGGATAAAAAAGATGCAGAAGCAAAGGAAGAAAAACAAAGGCAATATTTTTATTTGTCTGCAGTTGCTGTTGGTTTTATGTTAGTGGTTGTTTTCTCTCTTTTTGTTTATAGAAGTAACCGTCAAAAACAAAAATTAAATATCGAATTGGAAAAACTTTCCATCGTAGCCAGCGAAACTGATAATGGTGTGATTATATGTGGATCCAATGGTACTTTAGAATGGGTTAATGCCGGAATGATCCGCTTATTAGGTTATAACTTGGAGGAATGGAAACTGCAAGGGAAAACACTTCAGGAAATTAGCCATAGCCCAAACATAAAGGAAAAGGTAGAAAAAAGTATTGAAAGCAAACAAACTGTATCTTATGAATCCCTGAACATTTCAAAAGATGGTCGTAAATTATGGGTTCATAGTACACTAACGCCTATCCTGAATGAAAAGGGGGATATTAAAAAATTAGTTGTGATTGATACTGATATCACAGAAAGAAGACAAGCTGAAAATATTATTCATGAAAAAAATCGCGAAATTACGGATAGCATTCACTCAGCAAAACGAATACAGCATGCATTGCTTGCTAGTGATACTTTATTAAAAAAACACCTGCCCGAATTTTTTGTTTTGTATAAGCCCAAAGATATCGTAAGTGGTGATTTTTACTGGGCAAATGTGATTGATAATAAATTTGTAATAATTACAGCCGATTGCACCGGACATGGTGTTCCAGGAGCATTTATGAGTTTGTTGAACATCTCTTATTTGAATGAAGCAATAATTGAAAAACGGATTGACTCTCCCGAAAAAATTCTGGAGCATGTTCGTAGCCAGATAATTTCTACATTAAATCCCGAAGGCTCTCAAGTGGAAAGTAAAGATGGCATGGATGCTGTACTGTGTATTTATGACTTTAAACATTTATGGCTTCGGTTTGCTTGTGCCAACAATCCTTTGTGGGTTATTCGCAAGAATGAGCTGATCCGATTCAAGCCCGATAAAATGCCTGTTGGAATGCATTATGGAGAACAAAAACCATTTTCGGTCAATACCTTAGGATTACGAAAAGGTGATATTATTTACACCTTCACCGATGGTTATGCCGATCAGTTTGGAGGATCAAAAGGAAAGAAATTCAAATACAAAGCTCTAAAAGAAGTATTACTTTCAATTCAAACAAAATCTATGGAGGAGCAAAAAGAGATTTTGCACTCCACTTTTGAAAAATGGAAAGGTGATCTGGAGCAGGTAGATGATGTTTTAATTATTGGAGTGAGAGTTTAAATCGTTTAAGGATAACGAATCGGTACAAATTTACAAATCTGTGTGTTAAAATTGACAAATGCTTCCTGAACCCTAAGCTTTTCAAGCGGTATTATTTGTAAACCAAAATTCGTCATTATTCGTAATTCGTTGGAATTTCCAATAAAACTTCTGTATATTCGTAAATCATATTGAAAAATAATAGTTTTGCAATATCCGTTCTAACCTCATCCAGAATCTAAAACAAAAGAATATGAAAACAAAAAAAATCCTAAAATATCTGCTGGTTGCAATTACTACTGGACTGGTTTTTACAGCGTGTATAAAAAAAGAAGACGGTCGTATTGGTTTGGACAGTGATACATCAGGTGCAACAGATAATGCATTGGCTCAAGGGACTTTTAATGATGTAAGTAATATTTCTGACCAGGGAGCTGCAG
>JAIOQD010000654.1 GCA_021413595.1 Bacteroidota bacterium
GGATGCAATTTTCTTGTTCAGCAATACGGTTCAATTGCTCTGCTTGTTCTTGCAGATCAACCATTGCAATGATTGTTTTTCCTTTTTTGATCTCTTTACAAATTGCGGAAATATGTTGTTTGTTAAAAATAGGGTAAGCAATTAACAGATCATCTAAGCCATTTTCACTAAGGTAAATTGCTTCCAATGGATGGTAACACATTACTCCTTGAAATATTGAATTGGAAGAAAGGATTTTTTTTATCAGATCCAAGCTGCGTATAGATTTTGAAGCAATCCTGATTTTTTTATCGCCTGCTCTTTTTATGATATCTTCACTGTTTTTGTTGAACAATTCCATATCAACAAAAGCAAAAGGCATTGGAGTATCTTTAAAAATCTCTTTGTAATATTTATAATTTCTTGAAAAATTCTCCATAAATGTGTTTAAATATATTTTCTCTTTTTTATCGTTAATGCAGCGTTAGGGATTCCTTCGACAAAAGCTCAGGATAAATTCCGTGTAAATCCTTTCTAACCGCCAATTGGTGGTTATGAAGATTGAAGCGAAAAGCCTGTCCTTTTCTTTTTCAGAAAGGGAACGCCCCAATAAATTTTATAAAAATTAAATTCGTGAAAAAATAAATACTTAAACTTCCGAATAACTTCTTTTACTCAACTCTTCTTCTGTAAATTCAATGGGCACTATACTTCTATTAATTTTCCGTTCCTCAGGTTTTTCAAGTAGTTGTAATGCCAATTCTTTAAACTTAGTTTGAAAAGCCGCCAAAGTCCATTCTCCAAAAACCGTGTGTCCACCTTCATAAAGTTGACATTGGTATTCTTCATAAGTAGTAACATAACCGCAAAAAGCATTCGCATAAGGCGATATTATTACTTTTTTGATCCCTTTCTTTTCCAAAATACCTTGAATGGTGTTTTTTAACCTAAGTCCGGCAATTGTTGTAATCTCGCCTGGAAACGAAGCAATAGCGAGTTCACCGATAATTATTAGTTGTAAAGGAAGTATTTGCGGTATCCATGGTGCTTTCAAAGCTCCATTGTGGTATTGCGTTTTAAAAGTTTTAATTCCTTTATCTACCCACGAAGGAATAATAAGATTGGTGATGTTAGATGTGCCAAGTACTTTTCCTTCTCCTGTTTCAAACAGAATATCTTTTTTCCCTTGTATTTTGTATTTATTTCGAATTTTATTTCCTTTTTCTTCCGACAAAAACTTAGCTTTAATAAGTTCATAGATTTTTACTGTACGAGAGAAAAAACGTGCAATTGCAGCAAGTGCATCATTCATTCCACGGGCTTCGGCAGTTCCTACAAAAAAGGCCACACCATGGCATGCGGAACCAGTTTGTACTTTTTGTCCATTTGTAAATTCGGTATCGGGTACAATATTTGAAAAGTCAAAAGACATATTCACATAATCAATTTCATTTTTCAATACTTGATTTTTCAGTGCTGCATCGTAAATTTCCTTGGCCTTTGTATATTGCAATTTCCCATTGAATTTAGCGCTTTCAAAATCATCTTCAAATTTCCCACGCATCCAATTCTTTTTTTTGTCCCAAATAAAATTCGGACTAATATCCCCGGTAGCACCTTGCGCGAATGCAGCTATGAAATTTTTTTGCTCGTTATTTGAACGGATATCTTTTTCAAAGTAGGCCGAAGCATATCCTTTATTATCAGAGCAAATTTTATTATTATCGTTTGAAATACTTGTTGTGTGAACGCTAAACCAATTGATCATTCCTATTTTTTCTCCGTTCAGTCCATCTATTCGTATTAAGGTCATTTCCCTGTCAACTGCTAGGTGTGTTTTATCGGCATCAATTTTTTGCACCTCAGGATTGGCATTGTATGCCTTGATTGATCGATTGAATGCTACTTCAAGCTCTGGTTCAAACGTTCCGGTATTCATATAAAGATTAGCCGGCTGAATAGTGTTTTCGGCCTTTACTATTGCTTCCACTATCCCATTTACAATTGCCTCATATACTTCCGGAACAAACCCAGGAATACTTAAATTGTAAAAAGCATAATGCGAATATCCTCCGGGGGCGCTGTGGGTGTGTTGAGCAGTTAAAATTACATTATCGTGAGTATAACCAAATTGAGGGTAATTTCCCTGTAATTTTTTTATAACACCACTTTTGATAGAAATCGTGATGAAACATATTTCAGCGTTCACAAAAACTATTTTTTTTGATGATGAAGCGTCTTTGATCACAAAAGCTCTGGCTGAAAGATGAGTTTCGATTTCTTCAACAGTGTTGAAATGCATCCCATAACCCATCATACCAATACCTTTTTTAAATGCGGTGATATCACCTATTCCTGTGCCTATTTCAAACATGAACGTGTTTTTATTATATTAACTATTAGCATTCTTTTGATCTTAATTGTTTTGCTGATTATGTTGAAAATACTGATTTCATTCTGTTGGGATCAAAAAAACTAAAATAATGTTTCTGTTTTTTTTAAGCCTAATAGTAGATTTCTGGAAATTTATTTTTTCAAAAATGCAGTTCTAATTATTTATTAATATGAGAGTTAAATATAAGCAAATTTTATTCAAAATAATCGTAAATTATCTGATAAGGATATTGAACCTCTAAAATATTTTCATTAGATTTGGTTTTTAATTTATTTAATTCAACTACTTGTTAATTAAAAAAAACATTTATGTCATTACTAATTAAAAACGGAAGGATCATAACTGCTGCTGATGATTACATTGCAGATATTTATATCGAAAATGAAAAAATTGTTACGATCGGTAAAAACCTCTCTGTTACTGCCGACCAGGTTATAGACGCCAAAAATAAATTAGTAATTCCCGGTGGTATTGATCCACATGTTCACCTGGACATGCCCTTTATGGGTACCTATTCCAGTGATAATTACGAGACAGGAACACGAGCAGCTCTTTTTGGAGGTACCACAATGGTGATTGATTTCATTCTTCAAACACAAGGTAAAACCTTATATTCAGCATTGAATGAATGGAAAGGCCGTTCGGATGGAAATGCAGTTGGTGATTATTCTTTTCACATGGCGGTTACTGATTTCAACGAAAATACCAAAGCCGAAATAAAGGACATGATCGAAATAGAAGGAATCACTTCCTTTAAAACATTTATGGCTTATAAAGGGGCTTTGATGATTGACGACCGTCAAATGGTTGGTTTGATGAATGAAGTAAAAAAGCAAGGAGGAATGGTTACCACACATGCAACCAATGGCGATATGATTGATTACCTGGTTGCAAAACATAAATTAGAAGGCAAACTTTCTCCATTATACCATTATATTTCCCAGCCGGAAATAACTGAATCCGAAGCTACTGGACGATTTGCCGACATGGCGCAGTATACAGGAGTGCCTGCCTATGTGGTTCACATGACTTGCGAAGGCGCACTTAACCATATCAGGGATGCCTCAAAAAGAAATCAAAAAGTTTTTGTTGAGACCTGTATTCAATATTTAGTACTCGATGCATCTCTTTACGACAAAGGATTTGAATCAGCCAAATGGGTAATGAGTCCGCCATTAAGGGAGAAAAAAGACCAGGCTACTTTATGGGCAGGAATTAATCAGGGAATCGTTCAGGTGGTTGCTACCGATCATTGTCCGTTTATGTGGGAACAAAAAAAAATGGGTGAAAACGATTTTTCGAAGATCCCTAATGGACACCCCGCAATTGAACACCGAATGGAATTATTATTCTCGGAAGGTGTAAAAAAAGATAAAATAACTCTGAATAAATTTGTAGAAGTAACATCAACCAATGTTGCAAAAATTTTTGGAATGTATCCTCAAAAGGGTACTATTGCCGTTGGTTCTGATGCCGATATAGTTATTTTCGATCCGAATGAAAAACATACAATTTCTGTAAATACCCATCACATGAATTGTGATTATTCCGGTTATGAAGGATGGGAAATAACATGGAAGTTCAAAACTGTAATTTTAAGAGGTAAAGTTGCAGTAGATGACAATAAATTGATGGTTGGTAAAGGATACGGGAAGTTTATAAAGCGAAATAAGGTGTCGTCTATTATTTAAAAGGAACGCAGATTGCGCTGATTGTTTATGACAAAAAGATGATCAAAAATATGTTTGAGTAGGTTTATGATGATTGATGATAATTATAAATATACTGATGTTACACAAAAAATCATAAAAGCTTTTTATCAAGTTTACAATACTTTGGGTTATGGCTTTTTAGAAAAAGTTTACGAGAATGCAATTGTCATTGAATTAAAATCAATGGGAATAAATGTTGAAAAGCAAAAATAAATAAAAGTTTACTATCAAGAACAACAAGTTGGAGAA
>JAIOQD010000655.1 GCA_021413595.1 Bacteroidota bacterium
TAAATTTCTCATCCATGGACGCGGTATCACCAAAAATTATTTTTTGATTACCTACCATCGGAACAATTTCCATATCATTATCACTATTGACATAAATTTGCTGTATCTGAGCTTTCCAAAATTCATCTGCATCAATGTATGTTGCCATTGCATATAATTCATCCAGCATTGTATTTTTTCTCTTCTCTTTGTCTTTTGCTATTTCATCAACCGAGTACTTATAGTTTTTCGCATACCCCTCTAAAATATTACCATTCGCCACCAATACTTTGGCTGTGTATTTATCGGAGAGTGGCATCAATCCACCTTCATCATCCAAATAATAACTGTCCCCGGTAAGGTTAAAAACCCGAAGCACTGGTTTGCGTTGCTTCACTGCTACTTTTAATCTTCCATCAATAGTTATATATACTTCGGCATGTGCAATATCAGAGTGACTATTAAGTGCCTGTTTTATCGCGGGAATATTTACTGTTGCTTTTGGTTGATTAATAATTGAATCTCCTCTTTTAAAAATCAATTGCGCAATATCCATCTTATCTAAAAAATACAGCTCATCATCCTGATTGACTTTTATATCAAGACTTTTGCAAAGCAACGAATCTTGTTCTTTATTCACAAAACCCATACTTGCAAGCAAGCCAATGACCAAAGCTGACCATAATGTAATGAATGCTATTTTTTTTACTTTTTTCAATTTTAATTTTAGTTCCAATGATTATTAAATCCTTCGCACAGTCTTCGACAAGCTCTGACTAACCAGCGCGCTGTCACACTGAGCCTGTCGAAGTGTGTGCGATTGCAAATTTCATTAATTCATTTTTCAAGGGCTCTACAAACGTATCTATATCACCGGCTCCCAGCGTTAACAACACCTCCAACTTACGTTCACTTACATCTTTCAGCAAATCTTTTTTCTGGCAAATACTTTTATTTGTCGATCTCATTTTATCTAGCAACATTTTTGAACTCACCCCTTCAATCGGTAGTTCTCGTGCAGGGTAGATTTCCATTAAGATACATTCATCAAGCAGCTCAAGGCTTTTGGCAAATTCATCTGCAAAATCACGTGTGCGGCTGAACAAATGAGGTTGAAATATTCCAGTGATCTTTTTACCTGGATACATTTCTTTTGCCGAATTAATAGATGCTTTCAACTCCTCGGGATGGTGCGCATAATCATCTATAAAAACCAGGTTGTCTGTTTTTATCTGGTAATCAAAACGCCTTTTCACACCTCGGAATGTTTTCAACCCTTCACGGATCTTCAGTTCCGGAATATTCATCAGGCAAGCCACAGCTACTGCGGCTATTGAATTCTCTACATTGTGCAAGCCCGGTAAACCTAAGGTCATATTTTTGAATACTCCTGTTGGTGTTACTACTTCATACAAATAAGCGGCATTTTCAATTTTAATATTTTGAGCAAAATAATCGGCTCCTGTATCACTTACAGAATACGTTATTGCTTTATCTCCGGAAGCAATATTATTTACAATACTTTTTTTTAGGATCAATTTTGATCTTATCTGGCTTGCAAACAAAGAATACGATTCCTCCATGTATTTTTTATCTCCGTAAATATCCAGATGGTCGGCATCAACGGAAGTGATAACAGCAATTTCAGGATGAAGTGTAAGGAATGAACGATCGTATTCATCGGCCTCAACAACAACAAGACCTGTGTCTTTCGTTTGAAGTTCAGCGTTCTTTAAATTATTGCTTAACAGTAAATTTGTATTATAGTTTTGAGTGATGCCACCTAAAAATGCAGAAGGGTCAAGATCAGCCGTTTTTAAAATATGTGCAACTAATGAGGATGTAGTTGTTTTCCCATGAGTACCTGCAACAGCTATTGTATAACAAGCTTCTGTAATCATCCCTAATACTTCAGCGCGTTTTTTAATGTTAAAATTGTTGGCTTTAAAATAGTTTAGCTCTTTATGATCAGCCGGTATTGCCGGAGTGTAAACTATCAGAATTTCGGATTTCGGATTTTGGATCTCGGATTTAATAAGGTTGATATCATCTTCAAAATGAATCTTAATTCCTTCCGAAATTAATTCATTGGTAAGCTTTGTTGGTGTTTTGTCATAACCGCTCACACTCTTCCCCATTGCATTAAAATAGCGCGCAAGGGCACTCATTCCAATGCCTCCGATTCCTAAAAAATATATGTATTGTATGTTTTTCAAAAGTTATTTTTATTTTTCGCCTTTGGCGTTTAGTTCAGAAATGTTAACAAAGACTAAGTTTTTCAATGTGTGCTTAGTGCCTTAGTGGTTAATTTTATTTTATTCTGCCATTTATTAAACTCAACACTTCATTAGCAATTACTTTTGCTGAATCCTGAAATGCCATTTTTGAAATATTTTCCGATAACTTATAACATTGCTCCACATCATTAATTAATGTTAATATTTCGGTACAAAGCTTTTCACGAGCTTCACTATCCTTAATTAAAAGAGCGGCATTATGATTGACCAATGCCATTGCATTTTTCGTTTGGTGATCTTCTGCAACATTGGGTGAAGGGATCAAAATACAAGGCTTTTTCACCAAACACAATTCCGATACAGAACTTGCGCCTGCACGTGAAATCACAAGATCCGCAACAGCATAGGCGTAATCCATTTTTTGAATAAAATCAAAGGCCTTAATTCCTTTTCCTTCGTATTTTCCAATAGCTTGCTTTGCTGTTTCAAAAAATCCTTTTCCGGTTTGCCATACCAGTTGAATATTATTTTTTTCAAATGCGCCCAAACAATTAAGGATACTCTCATTTATTGTACGTGCACCAAGGCTTCCCCCAATCACTAAAATTGTTTTTTTATCTGCGCTTAAACCAAATGTCTCCAAACCTCTGTCACGCTTACCTTCTACACTTAAAATATCCTGGCGTATAGGATTTCCTGTCAATAAAATTTTTTCTTTCGGAAAATATTTTTCCATTCCCGAATACGCAACACAAATTTTATCCACTTTTTTAGAAAGAATTTTGTTAGTTATTCCTGGATATGAATTTTGCTCTTGTATCAAGGTAATTATGCCTTTATTAGCTGCTACCTGCAACATAGGACCGCTGGCGAATCCACCGGTACCAATTACAGCATTAGGCTTAAACGTTTTTAGAATTTTATTGGCTTTCAATAAACTACTGATAAGTTTAAATGGAAAAGCCAAATTCGACATGGTTAGTTTACGCTGAAATCCACTGATCCAGAGTCCTTCGATTTTATACCCTGCGGCCGGCACTTTTTCCATTTCCATTTTACCCTCTGCACCAACAAACAAAAACTCGGCATCCGGGCGCAACGCTTTAATAGCATTGGCAATGGCAATGGCAGGAAAAATATGTCCTCCTGTTCCTCCCCCACTCACTATAATTTTAAGCGGCTGCAAGTTCGCCTCCTTCCCCAACCATTTCATTGTTGCGACTAACACTTAATATCATTCCTATAGCAATACTTGTAAACCAAATGGATGTACCTCCCATACTTACTAAAGGAAGTGGCTGACCTGTTACAGGAAATAAATTTACTGCCACCGCCATATTTATCATTGCCTGAAAAACTAAACTGAATGTTAATCCTATTGCGAGCAAACTGCCAAAAGTACGTTCGCTTTTATTGGCAATCTTTACTCCCCTAAATAATAAAATCAGATATAAAAAAACGATAATTACAGCGGCTACAAGCCCCCACTCTTCAATAACAATTGCAAAAATAAAATCAGATGATGCCTGTGGTAAAAAATTGCGCTGCATACTATTACCAGGACCTTTCCCCATTATACCACCAGTAGCTATTGCAATTTTGGCTTGTTCGGCCTGAAAATTGCTTTCGCTATCACCTTTACTAAAGTTTTCTATACGAGCCTTCCATGTGGCTCCGCGTGGAATTGCATTGGGAAAATTAAAAACCATTACAATTATTACAAGTCCGACAACAATGCCTGAACCTATCAATAAAAGCAAGTGTTTCGCATTCATCCTTCCTATGAACATTAACACAAAACATGTCATAAAAAGTATGGCAGCAGTAGAAAAATTAGAAGGTAAGATCAAGAGACAAATAATTCCTACTGGAGCAACAATCGGTAAAAATGCTTTTTTAAAATCTTTAATAACATTTTGTTTGATCGATAACATACGCGCTACGTAAGTTATCAATGCAAGTTTAGCAAAATCGGAAGTTTGAAAAGTTAAGGATGTACCAGGTATTACCAGCCAACGGCTGGCATCACCTGCTGTTACTCCATTAAACAATGTGTATAATAATAATGGTGCTGCAAGAAAAATAGCAAGTTGTGATATTCTTGAAAAATAAGAATACTTCACTTTATGAATAAAGTACACAAGCAAAATTCCTGAGCCTACAATAAAAACATGCTTGATCAAATAGGATCCAGTATCGCCACCTTTATAGCGGTATGCTAAAGCGATGATGGAACTATATACAACCAATATAGATAAAAGGGAAAGCAGTAACACCACTGTCCAGATCGCCTTATCACCTTTTATGTATTTGAATAAATTCATCCTTATTTCTATAAACCTCTTACCGCTTGTTTAAACTGAGTACCACGATCTTCATAATCCTCAAACAAATCAAAACTTGCACAAGCAGGAGATAATAAAACGGTATCGCCTTTTTTTCCTAACTTGTATGCCTGAGCTACTGCTTCTTTCGCAGAGTTCGCTTCCAAGATGATCTCAACCATTCCACCGAAGGCTTTGATTATTTTCTTATTATCTGCACCCAAACAAATAATTCCTTTTACTTTTTCCTTTACCAGCTCATTTAGCATGGAATAATCGTTTCCTTTATCAACACCTCCAAGAATAAGGATAACAGGCTTATCCA
>JAIOQD010000034.1:0-1618 GCA_021413595.1 Bacteroidota bacterium
AACCAAATAAGTTAAAATTGATTGAAATTCCAATTTCTATAGTTGGTGAAGCTACTGGTACAGTTTACATAAAAAAGAAGCAGGTAGAAACAGGATTGGGACGAATTTCAGTTTGCTTTTATACGCAAGATTCAGTGTTAGTTAATAAAACATTGACCGAATCGGATGGCTATTTTAGTTTTTTTGGCCTACTGCCAGGCTCTTATTATGCAAAAATGGATCAAGCGCAAATGACTAAATTGCAAATGACCTCAAGCCCATCCTTTATTCCGTTTAAAATAAAAAGTGGTATTGATGGAGATATTGTTGATGGCTTAAAATTTGTACTTCAACCAAAAGTGAAAGAAATTTCTAATTCAATTCCTGAGAAACAGATTGTTTTAAAACTTGACAGTTTGCCTGATTTAGTAATAAAAAAAGCAAATACAGAGCAACAAGAACTAAAAGTGGAAAGCCAACCACAAATTTCAGATACTCTTAAAATGCTTTTAGAATTGATGGTTAAACATCAGGAGGATTCAATAAAATTTGCTAATAGTCAGCGAGACCCAACAGTTATAACCTCTGTGCAAAATTTCGATACGCTCAACCAATCGTTAGCTACGACATCTAAAAACCAAGAGGATTCAATAATACTTGCTAACAAACAACCGGAGATAAAGGTATCTGCCCCTCCCTCATCTTCCGACTCACTTAAGCTTTTTGCCTTGACGAAAAAAACACAAATAGAAGATAAACTCGCCCAAAATGAGCCTATACAAAATGAGATAGGTAATTTTGAAGTGCAAGCAAGAGCACACACACAACTTTCAGATGCTAAGATTGCACAAACAAAGCTGAGCAAAATTTTTAAACAACAAATAATTATTGTTAACGAAGGTGGATTATACAAAGTGCGTCTTACCGGAATAAATAACCGAAATGAAGCAACTGCCCTAATCCCTGAACTTGAATCACAGGGATTTGTCGGAGCCTTTATTATTAAACCTACGCAAACAAAAGAAATACCTGTTAAAGCGGTTGAAAGTTCAATACCAAAAATAAAAGGAAGTTTTGCTTTGCAGATAAGAGCTCATAGTCAGCTATCAAACGCTCAGGCCTTGAAATCAAAGCTTAATAACACTTTTGATCAACCTATTATAATTTTGAATGAAGGTGGACTTTACAAAGTACGTATCACCGGTTTTAATAGTCGTGATGAGGCAGAAGCGATACGCCCTAAACTTTACGAACTTGGATATACTGATGCCTTTATAATAACTCCGGACAAAAATACTAGTAGTATCCCCCACCCAGGACAACAAATTGGTGATCCATCGTTGGATTTATTGATTGGGATATTAAGAGGGGAAAATAAATCGGAAAGAGTTTTATCTCCGGCTGAGTTATCCAAGGTGGAAGAGATGGTTGTTAATAAAAACAATGTTATCAAACGATCAAAATATGGCGACAACCCAATTTATTCAATTCAAATAGCATCACATAAAAACGGACTTCCTCAAAATACTTTAGCCGTTATTGTTAAATTGAAAACGGAAATAGAGTCCAACACAAATAAAAACGATGGTGTAACAAAATACTTTACAGGAAGCTATAACTCTTATAATCAAGCAGTAAG
>JAIOQD010000034.1:1632-2133 GCA_021413595.1 Bacteroidota bacterium
AAGAGCCAAAAACGATTTAGTTAAAAATGGATTTATCGACCCATTTATTATTGTAATACATAAGGGAAAAATAATTTCAGCTAAAGAATATAACAGTAGGAAAAAATAATTTTATTTTTTGAATTAGGCAATTATTAATAATATGAACACTGGTGCTTTAAATTACAAGGTGTGATGTTACCCAGAGCTTGTCAAAGGGGAGGCTGGGCAGCCCATATACTTTATTAAAAGCTCAGTACAGACTCGCTCAATTTGATGTTCGTGCGATTAGCCTGAGTGCACCCTAAAAATAATTATAAACTATTGCCTAATTCAATTATTGAATTAGGCACTTAACAAATAATCATTTTATATGGGTACTGTTTTATATTATTTACATCATGAAATTACATAAAACACAAGCAGCGCGTGGCTTTTTTGACGAGGAAGAGGCATCATAGAACTCCTCTTTATTAAAATTTATAATACAACGCTGCTTCGCCTGTC
The DNA here is from genome assembly GCA_021413595.1 of Bacteroidota bacterium. Taxonomy (GTDB): domain Bacteria; phylum Bacteroidota; class Bacteroidia; order 2-12-FULL-35-15; family 2-12-FULL-35-15; genus 2-12-FULL-35-15. Next base: position 2,119 of record JAIOQD010000034.1, read on the forward strand.
ACGTTTAGTTGAGTA
>JAIOQD010000751.1 GCA_021413595.1 Bacteroidota bacterium
ATACAGCATATCTTGAATAGCTTGCGCCTCTTAGTGTATCGGTTAGATTAATACTACAAATAAAGGAAGATAAAATAAAAGCAATACATACTAATTTAAAATTTTTGCTATTCAAATAATACCCGAAAAGTACAATTACAAATGGAATTACCGAGATCATATAACCCGATTTTTGTGGTAAACGAAAATAAGAAATGGTATATAAAATAAGGATCACGAAGCTTGCCGTGATTATTTTTTTATCTAATTTGTTTTCAAAAGCTGCACCTTTGTTTTGATTTTTTCTTTTCAGAACAATTGCTAACAGCGCTAATCCAATTGCTAATACACCAATAACACCAAACACCCCTAAGGTCATTTTATACACTACTTTTGAGAAGGGAGGATAAGGAAATTGATCGTAATACATAAAAAAGGAAAGCCCGAATTGTTGTATGATAGGTGCGTATGCAAGTATTGCAATTAAAGCCATTGGACCGGCAATTTTTAGAAGCAGAATAATATTCTGCTTTAGATTACCTGCTTCATTCTGCCAGATAATGATCATAAAAGGCAATAGCATGGCTCCGCTGGTGATGCGACAACCAATAGCAAGGCCAAGGAAAATTCCGCAAATGATTAATTTGTTTTTAAGTAAATAATGGAAGCTGATGAGTATAAAAGCCTGTGTCCAAACAAAGTCAATGGTGTAGGTGCTGCTGATATAATAAACCGGCACAAAAGCAAAGGCTAATGAAGCTATATAAAAATGTTTGAAGCTCAGGTGTTTTAAAATTAAAGCAAAAAAAACGACACCTATCGCACTAAAAAGCGCACATAATCCATTAAAAACAATAGGCCCTGTGCCCCATAAAGCTGAGTAAATTAATTCCTGAACAGGATGTCCCGGTAAACGAGATGGTTCATAGATTCCTGTAAGTTTTGTATGAAATGCGGCTAAGGCTATTCCCCAAGAATCTTCTTCAATGCCGTAACCGGCAGATAGAAAGGGAATACGGGAAATAAATACAATTAAAAAAAGAGTAATAAAGGGGAGATATTTTCTGTCAAAAAAAATCATATTCATGTTTTAGGCTGTCATTCTTATTTAACTTTCAAAAAATGATTTGCTATAATAATTTTAAAAGCGCAATAGTTGAAAGATGCTAATGGTCAGCCTTACAGAGCAGAGCAAACGCATCTAAATTTTCTTTGTTTTTTTTAGTCCTTTAGGCAAAGAGCCCCTTCCTTTGTCAGGATAAACTCCGGCTCAGTTTATTTTATAAGGATGGACTTAAGTCCATCCACTAAAGTAAGGCCAACATGCATAAAGAGTCATAGGCTCGGTTCATATTATTATAATATCTTTCGTTCCTACGGAACTTGTTTTGAGTTGTTAGCCCTTTCAATGGACTAAAGTCCATTGTTACAATAGCATTCGTTCCTACGGAACTATGATTTTTGAAAATATTGAGCTTTGCTATATTTAGACGCGTTTGCCCTACCTTCAAAAAGTTTTATTTTAATCCCAAATAGTAACTGATATTTAGCCCTGCATTCCAAAGATAACCGGTTACAGGGGCATCAATTATTGTTAAAACACCATACCTTACTGTGGGTTCAATTTTTAAATTGTTTCTATCGTTAAATTTCCAGTCAATTCCAGCGCTCACAAAAGGAGAGACGTTAACTTTGTTATAGGCGTAACTTGTCTGCTGAGTATTTCTATCTTTTGTTCCATCATCATATTTTAAAACGCTTGTGCTTGTTTCTGTAATAAAAATATTAGTTGCAACTCCAACACTTGTGGTAAAACGAATTTTCCTTTTACCAAAATTGAAATTTACTTTTAAAGGAATATCAATATAATGATTATTGGAGATAAATTTCGCATTGGTTAGAGTTGCTCCAGATGGATTGCTAAAGCCTCTTCTCGGGTCTATCATTGAACCGAAGTT
>JAIOQD010000752.1 GCA_021413595.1 Bacteroidota bacterium
GCTACCACGAACCATTTGATTTGCTTTACGAGGATCAACACCCAAACGTACGCTTACATCAACAGATGAATCAAATTTAGTATTGGTGATATCTTTAATAATTTTGGTAGCTTCAGCCAAAGAATATGATTTTGTAGCATCATATTTTGACATGGCCAATTTTCTGTTTTTTGAAATTTTAGTCATTTTTATTAATTTGTGATGTGCAAACGTCCTTTATAAGGAACTCCATCGGTTTATTAAAAGTTAAAAATTTGTAAGTTAAAAGTCAAAAGAATCAAAACTTAACCAATATTTATCTTTTGATTTTTGACTTTTTTCTCTTTTAACTTATTTTTTCAAAGGTGATTCCCCAGTTACAGTTAATCCTAAGCTGCGAGCAGTTCCAGCAACCATACTCATTGCTGATTCGATAGAAAAACAATTCAAATCGGGCATTTTTGCTTCAGCAACTTCACGGATCTGTGTCCATGAAATATTACCTACTTTTACACGATTTGATTCTTTCGAACCTGTTTTTACTTTTGACAACTCCAACAGCGATATTGCTACCGGTGGGTTTTTAAGGATAAATTCAAATGATTTATCTTTATAAACTGTAATAATTACGGGAATTACTTTACCTGCTTTATCCTGAGTTCTAGCATTAAATTGCTTACAAAACTCCATGATATTCACACCTTTTGCACCTAATGCAGGACCAATTGGTGGTGCAGGGTTTGCAGCTCCTCCTTTTATTTGTAGCTTAACTAAAGCGCCTATTTCTTTTGCCATTTTATTTTTTAGTTTGAAAATTCAAAATTTGAAAGTTTGAAGTTTGTTGATGGAAGCTCAACTTTAAACTTTGACTTTATAGCTTTAAACTTGATTATTAACTTTCTTTTTCTACTTCCATGTAACCTAATTCCAATGGAGTTTTTCTGCCAAAAATTTTCACCATTACTTCCAACTTCTTCTTTTCTTCATTTACTTTTTCAATAGTTCCGGTGAAACCATTAAATGGCCCGTTTATTACTTTTACTGTTTCACCAACAATGAAAGGAATATTTAATTGTGCATCACTTCCTTCAAGAACATCTACTGTTCCTAAAATACGATTTACTTCAGCCAAACGCATTGGTACAGGTAAACCACCTTTGGTTTCTCCTAAAAATCCAATAACACCTGTAATATTTTTGATAACGTGAGGTACTTCTCCTACTAATAATGCTTCAATTAAAATATATCCACTATAAAAAGGACGCTCCTTGCTAACCTTTTTACCATTGCGTATCTGATAAATTTTTTCGGTAGGTATTAATATTTGAGAAACATAGCTGCTTAATCCCAAACGGTTGATCTCTACTTCAATATATTGTTTTACCTTTTTTTCCTGACCGCTTATAGCTCTCACAACATACCACTTTTTAGTACTGTCAGTAGTTTTTGCTTCCTCGCTTTTTGTTTGCTCGACCATTTTTATTAAAGTATGTATTAAGTATTATATATTTAAGAGAACTTCTATGAAAATAATTGGTAAATAGATTCCATTCCTCTATTAAAGGCAAAATCCATAGCAAATACTATAAGCGAAATAATCACAGAAGCGATCATTACAACAATAGCACTGCTTTGCAATTCACCCCAAGTTGGCCAACTAACTTTGTGGAAAAGTTCATTCGCTGTTTCATTAATATATGTTTTGAAGTTGCTCATTTTTTTAGTTTAAAGTTGCTTAGTTTAAAGTTGTTGTTGGTAAAACTTTCCAAATTGAACTTTCTAAATTGAACTTACTCTTGCACAGGTGGAGAGATTCGAACTCCCATCAAAGGTTTTGGAGACCTCTATTCTACCCTTGAACTACACCTGTTTATTTCTCCAAATCGTGTTATCCAACCTTCAAAAATATAATTTTGAAGTACACCCATTATTTAGTAGAAAACAGCACCCCGATATTTCGGGGTACTGTTACTACAAATTTTTATTGTTTTTATTACTTGATGATCTCAGTTACCTGACCAGCACCAACTGTTCTACCACCTTCACGGATCGCAAAACGTAATCCTTTATCCATCGCAACCGGTACAATTAATTTAACTGTAATTGTAACGTTATCACCAGGCATAACCATATCACGACCTGTTGGTAAATCAATTTCTCCAGTTACGTCAGTTGTACGTAAGTAAAACTGAGGACGGTATTTGTTATGGAATGGAGTGTGACGTCCACCTTCTTCTTTTTTCAAAACATAGATCTCAGCTTTGAATTCAGTGTGAGGAGTAATTGAACCTGGTTTAGCGATAACCATACCTCTACGGATATCTTTTTTATCAACACCACGTAACAATAAACCTACGTTATCACCAGCTTCTCCACGATCCAAAATTTTACGGAACATTTCAACACCTGTGATTACTGACTTCATCTTAGTATCTTGCATTCCAAGTATTTCAACCTCATCACCTGTGTTGATAACACCTGTATCTATTTTACCAGTAGCAACGGTACCACGACCAGTTATCGTAAATACATCTTCAACCGGCATCAAGAATGGTTTGTCAATTTCACGAACAGGAATAGGGATATATGCATCCACAGCATCCATTAAGTCCATAATTTTATCAATCCATTTTGGATCTTTGTTTAAACCACCTAAAGCAGAACCTTGAATGATAGGAGTATTTTCACCATCAAATTGATAGAAAGTCAACAATTCGCGGATTTCCATTTCAACAAGTTCTAACAATTCTGGATCGTCAACCATATCCACTTTGTTCATAAACACAACAATTTTAGGAACACCAACCTGACGAGCTAAAAGAATATGTTCACGAGTTTGAGGCATTGGACCATCAGTAGCAGCTACAACAAGGATAGCACCGTCCATTTGGGCAGCACCTGTAACCATGTTCTTAACGTAATCCGCGTGACCCGGACAGTCAACGTGAGCGTAGTGACGTTTAGAAGTAGAATATTCTACGTGAGAAGTATTAATGGTGATACCACGAGCTTTTTCTTCAGGTGCATTATCAATTGAAGAGAAATCTCTTACTTCTGATAGACCTTTTTCAGCTAATACAACAGTAATTGCTGCGGTTAAGGTAGTTTTACCGTGGTCAACGTGACCGATTGTTCCTATGTTTACGTGTGGTTTGGAACGGTCGTATTTTTCTTTAGCCATTGGGTTATGTTATTTATTAAATTGTTTTTCTATTATTTATTTACTTGTTTACGTTTTTTTTAAAATTGAAAAATTTATTGTTGAAGCAACAATAAAAAATTCATTTCATCTACCCAATCCCATTAAGAGCTGTTGAGCAGGATTGAACTGCCGACCTCTTCCTTACCAAGGAAGTGCTCTACCGCTGAGCTACAACAGCTTAATGAAAAGCTAAATAGCATTAAAATTAAAAAAAGAGCGGAAGACCGGGCTCGAACCGGCTACCCTCAGCTTGGAAGGCTGACGCTCTACCAAATGAGCTACTTCCGCTTTTGAACTTCAAAACCCGACATTTGATATAATTAGCTATACCAAATTGAGTTTATCCGTTTTTTAATGTGTTATAAAAAGAACTATACTAAATTATTTTCAAAAAAATAAATTCCAATTTTTATTTCTCCCAAAAAAAATTGTGGGGAGAGAAGGATTCGAACCTTCGAAGTCGAAACAACAGATTTACAGTCTGTCCCATTTGGCCACTCTGGTATCTCCCCGACTTATATTCTACAAAATAGAACAAATAACAAAAAATAGAGCCGATGGAGGGATTCGAACCCCCGACCAGCTGATTACAAATCAGCTGCTCTGGCCAACTGAGCTACATCGGCTTATTTTGTTAGTACTGCTATAATTTAAAAGAACTATAAATATTTTTTGTATTGTTAATTTTCGAGAAATTTCAATGATACTCCTCAAAAACGGATTGCAAAAGTAAGAATTAATTACATAGTAACAATATTTTTTTTGTTTTTTTTCAAAAAAAATGCCCCGATGTCTAAAACCGGGGCAAATTTAACCAAATGTTTGAATAAAAAGGTTTAAATTCCTTGAATTTTCTCTTTATGTTTTTTTACCTGAATTTTTAAAGCGTCAATAGTAGTATCAACTGCTTCTTCAAAACTTTTGCAATGTTTTTTTGCAAAAAGATCATTCCCTGCAATATGAACTTTTATTTCAGCTATTTTATTATCTACAGCACTTGATTTATCAAGGCGAAGCGTAACATCACTGCTTATGATCCCATCATAATAATGTGTTAGTTTATCAATACGTTCTTGTATAAATTCTACAAGTTTTTTGTCTGCATCAAAATGCACTGATTGAATTTTAATTGTCATAAATTAGTTCTCCTATATTAAATTATTAAAAAGCATTTTTAGTGTTCTTCAAAGTGAAGTAATATGTTAAGCAAATATAGATATAAATTTTTGTAAACCCTTGAACATTTCGTGGAAATTATATTAAACGGGGTGTTTTTTATTCTTTTTGGGATTGAAACTATACGTTTTTCATTTACAAATCAAAAATATTTAATCTAAATCAGGTTTATTGAGTCCAATCACTCCTATCCTTTCGGATGCGCTTGTTTATGAATATTTTTTAATTTCTCTACTGTATTATGCGTATAAACTTGTGTAGCAGAAAGGTTGGCATGACCCAACAATTCTTTGATCGCGTTTAAATCGGCTCCGTTATTGAGCATGTGCGTTGCAAATGTATGACGCAAGACATGCGGACTTTTTTTATTTACTGTTGTTATTTGTGAAAGGTAGATGTTAACGAGGCGGTACACAAATTTTTCGTATAATTTTTTTCCGTTTTTATTTATAAAAAGGAATTCTTCATTCAGATCGGCTTTAGTTGTTATATACTGCTGTATCTGTTCTTTCAAAGTATTG
>JAIOQD010000753.1 GCA_021413595.1 Bacteroidota bacterium
AATTGATATTACAACATTCGGGTTCTTTTCACCAGGTAAGGCATCAACACATGCTCAAAACCTTGATTAATATCCGCTTCCACAAAATCAATTTTATATTGGCCACATTTAAGCATAAGCTCTTTTTTGTATTCGGCCATAGAATTTTGATAGGTATCTTTAATTTCGCTTGGATTTAATTTCAGTTCTTCGCCCGTTTCCATGTCGATAAAACGATATGGGCGATTATCAAAATCAAAATCTAATTCTTTTTCTTTATCTGTAACATGAAATAAGATCACCTCATGTTTTTTATGTTTTAAATGTTGTAATGCCGAAAATAATTCTTCAGAGTTAGCCTTTGAGTCCATCATATCACTGAAAATAATTACCAGTGAGCGTTTGTGAATGGCTTCGGCAATTTGATGTAAGGCTTCAATGGCGGATGTTTTCTTGTGCACATTTACATCATGCGGCTGTATTAGTTTTTCCAGTTCATGGAATAGCATTTTATGATGCAATGAACTGGATTTTGCAGGAGCAAAAAAATCTACTTTGTCAGAGAATAAACTCATTCCAACAGCATCGCGCTGACGTTTAAGTAATTCAATTAATGCTGCTGCACAATAAACGGAAAAAGTGATTTTATTTAATTTGTTGCTTTTTTCATCAAGCACGGGAAAGTACATGGACGAAGAATTGTCAATGATTAAATGACAACGTAAATTAGTTTCTTCTTCATAGCGCTTGATAAATAATTTATCAGTACGCCCAAAAAGTTTCCAATCAATATGTTTTGTTGATTCACCTTTATTATACAAACGGTGTTCAGCAAACTCAACACTAAAGCCATGAAAGGGGCTTTTGTGAAGGCCTGTTATGAAACCTTCCACCACTTGTTTGGCAATTAACTCCAAATGAGTAAACTGTTGTAAAGGTTGTTTATTGATTGTATTCAAATGAATGGATAATTGATAATGAACAATTGATAATGGCTAAGAAAAATTAAAAATGGACAATTAAAATTACGTAAATTATCAACTATCCATTTTCAATTTTCAATTAACTAAAGTAGTGCTTTTAACTTAGCATCTAATACTGATTTAGGAACAGCTCCTACTTGTTTGTCAACAACAACTCCACCTTTGAAAAATAATATTGTAGGGATGTTACGAACACCAAACATTGCAGAAACATTTGCATTGTTATCGACATTTACTTTGCCAACAACAGCTTTTCCTTCATAGTCATTTGCTAATTCATCTACTACCGGCCCTACCATACGGCAAGGTCCGCACCATTCTGCCCAAAAGTCAAGTAATACGGGCTTGTCTGATTTTGCTACTAACTCATCAAAGTTAGCATCTGTGATTTCTACTGCCATAATTTAAAATTTAAGAATTTATTGATTTTTAAAATTATTATTTTTTTTTCAAAAAAACGAATAAAAATTGATTTGTATTGTAATTCTTGGCAAATTCTTTGCCAATCTGTTTTTTTATGACAAGCTGACACTTAAGTCCTTTCAAATGCAATGAAAGTAGGGGGATGTAATCTCAAATCCATTCTTTTAAATCACAACGATTATCAAGAATAGCCAATGCCTCAATGTTTGAATTTTGAATTCTGTAAAATACTGAAAGCACTTTACTTAGAACAGCACGCCTGATATTTTTCTTTTTATTTGTTTTCGGATAGAGTTTTGGGAAAGAAAATGTAGCAATTTCAAACGATTGCAGCAAAGAAAAAAAAATATCTACTTCTTTTTCGGAAAATTTTTGAAATAAATATTTTTTTATAAAACTTGCGTTTGCTAATGCAGTATTCGTATATACAATATCTGTAATTTGCACTTCAGGCATTTTTAAGTTTTTCCCAAAAAGATTTTGAACTAATTAATTTACCTTTATCAGCATCTTTTATCCCTAAAAGAATTTGTTTTTGCTGGGCATCAGAAAGCTCATTCCACCAATCTTCCTTAGCTCTTGACAAACGAAGCCCATCAAGAAAAGATATTACATCTTTATCAGATAATTGATTTATCCAACTTATTAAATTAAGTTTTATTCCGTTTAATTCAGCTGTTGACATTACTTTATGAATTTATTACAAAGATAAAACTTTTTCATTCTTAATTCAAGTCAAAATCTAAATGATGTAATTTCAATAGATCAAGCAGATCATTGTTCGGATTTAGCTTTATTTTTTTTGAAGGCAGCAATACTGCAACATTTTCTTCATCAAACACTTTGAACTTTAAGGTACAATTACGTGGTTGAGCTTCCATGTTAGTTGTTAGTATTTCATTAAATTGGGTAATGAATTCATCTGAAACGTCATTTATTGGTACACTTACGGTTAGGCTTTTTGCTAGTTTATCGCGTAATTCAGATAACAATTGTATGGTGTTTACTTTAAATTCAAAATTACCTGAATTCCTAAATCGTTCAGCTATTTTCCCTTTCACATATAAAAACAAGCCGGTAACCATATAAGGTCTGAATTTTACATAATCTTCTCCAAAAAAGGCTAATTCAGCCGATTCCCGATAATCTTCAACTGTAATTTTCCCCCATGGATTTCCAGTTTTTGTAACTCCGTTATGAACGTTGGTTACTATTCCTCCAAACACCAGATCTCTGTTTTTATTTTCTTCAATTTTTTTTATGTCGGTTACGGAATGATAACAAAAATTATCAATTTCTAATTTATAAGTATCCAATGGATGTCCTGAAATAAAAAATCCTACAACATCCTTCTCATTTTTTAATTGTTCCAAATTATTCCAAACTTCACAAACGGGAATTTTAGGCTCCGGCATATCCACTTCACTTTCCTCGCCAAACAAAGATACCTGGGCTGAGTTAATTCCTTCC
>JAIOQD010000035.1 GCA_021413595.1 Bacteroidota bacterium
ATGGAAGGAGCTTTGGTATTGGCAACAAACGGATTTATAAAAAAAACGGATAAAACACCATTGAAAGAAATTGAAATAGCAGAGAATATTCGTAAACAATATTTCATCAGTAAAAATAAAAAAATATGAGCTTGAATAACAAACTAAAGACAGTTTCTATTGACACAATGATTGATAAACACATTGGCAAAAAAGGAACAACAAAGCGTGATGCGTTTGAAAACGAACTACGACTTGACTTGATTGGAGAAGCAATTAAACAAGCAAGAAAAGACCGCAATATGACGCAAGAAGAACTTGGACACCTTGTAGGTGTTCAAAGAGCACAAATTTCAAAACTTGAAAACAGTTTGACAGATGCCCGATTTGAGACAATCCTTAAAGTATTTAAGGCGCTAAATGCAAAAATTAATTTCAATGTTGAGTTATTAAGTGGAAAAATAAAAATAGCCTAACAACGCTGTGTGTTTTGACCAGTATGTTTTTAGAATTTTATATCAAGACCCCTGTGTATTATGACTGTAGCGTATTTCGCCCAGAGTGTTTTTATAACTTTATACCAAAACCTCAGTGTTTTATGACCATCGGGTATTTCGAACAGTGTGTTTTAGAACTTTGTAAACTCGAAAGAAAGATTTACTGGCTATAACATAAAATATGCTATACCTTACCGACCGCTCAAAAACCTCACGCACGGCATCGCATATTTGACCGTTATAGCCAATAAAATTAAAAAAAACAGGACAATAACTTTATCTTCGACAATTATAATTTTCCTGAAAATAGTTTCTTTTTAACGAAACATTTGCTTATCTTTGTACAAATAAGTACGAATAAATGGACAACTTTTTTGATATTATATTTCTAGACGAAGCATTTGAATTTCTGAGCGCCCTTGACAGAAAACACTACGAAAAAATTATTTATAATATTCGTAAGTCTCAAACAGAACGGGACTCCGAACTTTTCAAAAAACTGAAAGACGAAATTTGGGAATTTAGAACGCTTTATCAAGGTTTACAATATCGTTTACTTGCATTTTGGGACAAGACGGATTCCGAAAACTCGTTAGTTGTTTCAACACACGGATTCATAAAAAAACGAAGCGATGTACCAGAAAAGGAAATTCAAAAAGCAAAGCAGTTAAGAAAAAATTATTTTGAAGACAAAGAAAAATTAAAAAAGAAAAGAAGATGAAAACATACACATTAGACCAAGTTCAAGATAAACTTATTGGAAAAATTGGTACACCCGACAGGGATAAGTTTGAGTATGAATTACAAATGGACTTAATCGGAAAAGCAATTAAAGAAACACGTAAAGAGCGTAAATTGACACAGGGAGAATTAGGTAAACTTATTGGAGTGCAAAAGGCTCAAATATCAAGACTTGAAAGCAATGCGAGTAATGCTACTATTGACACTTTAATGCGAGTTTTCAAAGCATTAAAAGCAACTGTGAAATTGCAAGTAGAATTACCTAACCTGAACATCAGTGTTGGTTAGAACTTTATTATAGAGCTCTGTGTTATACGACCGTAACGTATTTCGACCAGTGTGTTTCTAGAATTTTGTAACCAAGACGGCTGTGTGTTACGACCGTAGCGCATTTTGACCAGTGTGTTTCTAGAATTTTGTATCCAAGACGGCTGTGTGTTACGACCGTAGCGTATTTTGACCAGTGTGTTTCTATAATTTTGCAACCAAGACGGCTGTGTTGACGACCGTAGCATATTTTGACCATTGCGTTTTTAGAATCTTGTAACCCGAAAAAAAGATTTACTGGCTATAACATAAAATATGCTATACCTTAGCTGACACGCTCAAAAACCTCTCGCACGGCATCGCATATTTGACCGTTGGGCGTAACAAGTGAAAAAAAAATGGCCATTAGTATCTCGAACGAATTTTTCGTCCGACAAATTTAAAAAATATTATTTGTAGACCTGTGTTCTTTGACTTTTACGTAAACTGTAAGACTTGTGTGTGCTAAATTACGACCGTTGCAGAAAATGCTTTTTGTTTGCAGACCATTACGCAGAAAAACATATTACTGAATGACTTCTGTTTGCTGAGCATTACGACCATTGTAAAAAATATTTTTTTTTGCAGACCATTATGCAGAAAAGACATATAACTGAACGACTTCTGTTTGCTGAGCATTACGACCATTGTAAAAAATATTCTTTTTTTGCAGATCATTACGCAGAAAAGACATATAACTGAACGACCTGTGTTTGCAACATATTACGACCGTAAAAGAAAATATTTTTTTGTTTGCAGACCGTTACGCAGAAAAAGCATATAACTGAACGACCTGTGTTTGAAACACATTACGACCGTTGTAGAAAATATTATTTGAAAGAAAACAGCAGACAGAAAAGAACTTGATACGCCCAACATCAGCTAATCGCAAGCAGGGGCGCGCTTCGTAGACAATTAAGTTGTAAAATTAAAAATTCAGTTTTCATTAAAGCATTCTGGAAACCCCTGCTTGCGTTTAGCTGTGTCCGTTAGCGGCAAGTTTGTGAGATTCTGCTGACAACCGAACAACCGAAAATCGAAAAGAGTAGGCAACAATTAAAACAACAAACAATGAGTTTAACTGCTTTTATTTCGGACAAAAATTTTCAAGAACTTAGAGATAAGTTCAAGACCGTTTTTCCAAAACCGAAAATTAAATTAACTGGTGAAATGGTCGCACCACCATTGACAAATAGCTATTCAATTGTTGGACAAGCGTTTGATTATTTATTGCGGTTTACTCTTGAACATCTACACAGTTCAAAAGTTAAATCGTGGGGCGGCTGGGTTGCTGATGGTGCTTACTCAATTATTGAAAGAAGAGTTGCAGAAACAAATTCTAAAACTATAAGAGTTGGTTTTCGCAGAGACATTGAAAAAAATCGTAATGAATTTCTTATAATGCTTAGAACGGAATATTCAAATGCAAAACAGAATTACAAAAAATATCTTGCTGATGGAATACTTACTGACTCCCTCATCAAATCAGTATTATATTTAGCACGGCTTGACGTTACCGCTCGTGCAGGAATGATTGACCAAAATCTCGGCAACGAAAATGACCTGGACGTAAAAGATATTAGACAATTAATGGCTGTTTTAAATCACGACCATTTCAAAGTGGACAATCATTGCTTTATTAATCCAACTTTCGGTGACGGATCAAGAATGGTTGGCGGAGCGGACGGAGACCTTATTATTGACG
>JAIOQD010000754.1 GCA_021413595.1 Bacteroidota bacterium
GAATCTGTAACTGTAACCGTATAAGTTCCGGCAAACAGGTTGTTTATAGTGCTTGCTGTACTTCCTCCAGGAGACCACGAATAAGTGTAGTTTGGAGCTCCTCCCGTAGGATTGGCAGTTACAGCACCATTATTCCCAGCAAAACAGCTCACATTACTTTGGCTGATGAAATTTATTGATAGTAGTGAAAGTTCTGCAATTGTTGCAAAGGCAGTTGTAGTACAGCCCGAAAGATCTGTGGTTGTTAACGTATAGGTGCCGCCAGATAAATTATTTATCGAGGGAGAGGTTTGTCCTCCCGGTTGCCAAAGGTAAGTATAGCCTGGAGTTCCTCCCGATGAACCGGCAGTTGCAGTTCCGTCATTCGAATAATTACACGTTGCATTTGTTGCAGTTGCCGTTGATAATAGGGCTGTAGGCTGTGTAATAACTGTAGCATTTGATCCAACACATCCTGAAATATCAGAAACTGATAAAGTAAATGTACCAGCTTGTAAACCGGATGCATTTGGAGAGGTGGCTCCGGAACTCCAGTTAAAGGTATAAGGTGATGTACCTCCCGACACTATTGAAGTGGCTGTACCATTGTTTCCATTAAAACAATTTACGGCAGTGGGTGCAAGTAAAACGGTGATGGGTAAAGGTTGATTGATTGTAAATGTTGCGGTTTTCTGACAAGCTTTCGAATCAGTTACAGTTATTGAATAGCTTTGCGATATAAGATTTAAGATTTGAGATGTAGTGTTGCCATTGCTCCATAAAAACGTATAAGGACTCGTTCCTCCCGTTGGTGTTACTGAAATCGAGCCATTGCTTCCACCTGCACATTTTACATGGCTAAGGGAAGAAGAAAGTGCAAGAGGTGAGGGTTGACTTATTGTAACCGAATTTGCTGAGGTGCAGCCAATTCCGTTTGTAGTTGTTACTGAATAGGTACCTATAGCCAGATTTGATATTGTTGGTGTTGATTGTGCCGGAGCAGTATTCCAGGAGTATGTATAAGGAGGAGTACCACCTGAAATATTTACTGTAGCGGTTGCATTGTTCCCCCCATAGCAACTTATCGGAGTTTGTGTAAAAGAAACAATTCCACTAAACCCCACATAATTAATTCTAACAATATCAGTACCCGGTGCACAGGTACCGTTGCCGGTTGTGGTTAATGTCAGATCAACAAATCCTGCAGTTAATTCAGCGGTTGTAGGGGAATAGGTTACACCTGAAAGGGTTGTATTGAGTGGGCTAAATGTTCCTCCGCCACCAGACCAAATTCCACCACTTGCACCTATGACTGAACCATTTAAAGAAGTAACCGGATTTTGTTTACAAACCGTTTTATCCGATCCGGCATTTGCAGAAATGGCAACAGAGTAAGAGGTAACAGTTGCGGTAGAATATGCGGGAGGACATCCCGGATATGAAACTTTTACTGTGTATATTCCACTTCCTACCACTATACTTTGTGCAGGATTAACATTGTTCCATAAGTAAGAATAAGGAGGTACGCCACCAGTTGCGCTGGCAGTGAGTGTTGTGGAAGTTTGCCCAAAACAAAGAGCTACATTACTTCCTGCACTGGCGGCAATAGGCGCACAGCATTTTTGAAAAACGATATCGTCTAATCCAAAATCATTTCCGGCTGCAATAGTATTTTGATTTTTGATGCAAATAGTAACCGAGGTATTGCTTCCTGAATTCCAAGGAGCAGAAAAATTAACCCATAAATTTGTGGAGGAAGGGGCAGTGAAAATAGCTCCAAGGAGTGCACCGTTAGCGGAAAATTGTAATTTTGCCGGACTGCTTGGGTGTACAGAACAAACCCAGGAAGAAAAAATATAGGTAGTGTTAGGTGTAACAGATATAGATTGACACCAGGTGGATGTATTCGCTGTTCCTGCACCATTTACAATCATAAAATTCCCTGTTCCTGTGGTATGATCTTTTCCTACAAATGAACCGTGAAAGACACTGGCATTTGTACCAATTGAATATCTGCTTTCAGGATAAAGGCAATTCGAAGAATTACAATAAGTATAAGCGCTTGAAAACGATGTGTTCCCTGCGCTGAAATTTCCGTTCGCTACCAAATTGATGCCGGATGGGGCTGTGCCGGATGGGGCTGTGCCGGATGGGCATTGCCCCTTTAACTGAAGGTTCGAGAAAAATAAACCTAATAATAAAAATGGATACCACAATGGGAATGATATATTAAAAAAAGTTAGGTGGTAATGATCTGAGAGTAGTAGGAAGGAGGATTTGGTTTCTTTGTTTATGTTTCGTTTACAGAGAAGGAATTCAAGAAAAAAAATTGTTACTTCCCTCGATTTTTTATAATCGATAAATGATTTGTTATATGAATGCTTTAATAAAACCACCGTCAATACATTAATAACTATGGTGAAACGTAGGCTTAATTTTTTGCATAATAATTCCGACTCCAAAAAATGATTTTGTTCGTTATACGTTAATTCAATGCCTAAGGTTGCTGTTTCTGTGATTTAGTAAAAAATCTGGTTTTTGAAATGAATTCAAATCAGGTACTTTAGTTCGGTAAATAAACGTATGGTAAGGCTCTATTAAGAAATAAATGGTGCAGAATTGGCAAAGTTATTTTGTTCTTTTTCAAGGCGTAAATGAGGCGAATAGCCATAGCTATTTAACGATTTTACAACACAGAAAAAGAGCAAAAGAACGAGACAAAATGTATCAGTTATTTCTTAATAGAGCCTAAGTTAAAGATTGGTAAATACGAAAGAAACAATTTTTTTAATACCTAAGAAGTGTAAGGCTCCCGTTCTTATTAAATACTTTACCGTTATTAAGTTTTACGTATGCTTCCCAAACGTAAACATCCTGTTGACAAATAGCACCTTTGTAATAACCATCCCAGCCTTGTTTAATATCTAAAGATTCGAAAACTTCTTCTCCCCAGCGATTAAAAATCTCTATTTTAAATTCAACTACACCGGAACTATATGGAAAAAAAATATCATTACTAAGATTATTTATATCGTAAAATCCTCCCTGGCTGCCATTTTGATTGGGTGTAAATGCATTAGGGAAAATAACATCAGCATTTGTTGTGATCTCTGCAAAAGCTGTATCAACACAGCCGTATTGTGACATAGCAATAAGTTGAACATGGAAGTTATTAACCGTTGAATATAAATATTGAGGATTAAATTGTGTAGAGGTTCCTCCATCACCAAATTCCCAATAATAGGAATTTGCTCCAACTGATTGATTGTTTAGGACCAGTGCATCATAAGGAAGATTAAGGTTGGTGGAGTTTACTGAAAATACTGCATTCGGTATAGGATGAGCGGCAATTGCAATTGGTGCTGTTAAATTATTATTGGTACATCCCCCTGCTGTGGTTACAGTTAATGTAACTTGATAATTACCGGGTTGGGCATAGTTATGATCCGGGGCTTCCTCAATTGAGGATGTCCCATCACCAAAGTTCCAATTCCAAAATGTAATTGGATCGTCCGGATTTCCTGTAATAGAATTATCAGAAAATGGCATAGTTCCGGGAACGCATAGTGCGCTTGCAGCGGATGTTAAGGCGACCGTAGGTTGAGGATTAAAAAGAACATCAACGGTATCTGAAACAGATAAACCACACATATTGCTAACTGTAACTATATAGGTGGTAGGCTGTGCAGGTGTTACAAGATATAAGCCGGTTCCTGTACCTAAATTATTGTTCCATTGATAAGTTAAGGGCCCGGTTATCCCAGTAGTTTCGACAGATAAAATGCTACTTTGACCGGGACATATCGGGGTTATTCCCATTGCCAAAACATTTGCACCCGTTAAATTATAAACAATAGCAGAAACTGTATCGGGGCTTCCGGCACATCCAATTTGGTCGAAAGCAACTACGGTATAAGTGGTGTTACTTGTTGGTGTAATGGGCAATGTTCCTGCTGTGATAGCCCCGGAAGGCTGCCATGCGTAATAATAACCACCTGCTCCCCCTATGGCTGTTGCCGAAATACTGCCTGTTTGACCAAAGCACAATGTGTCATTTGCTCCAGTTGATGTTATTACTTGTAAGGGTTGTTTAATTATTAGGATATTACTTGTAACACATCCATTTGTATCTGTAATTGTAACCGTATATGAACCTGCAATAAGATTGTTTGCTCCGCTTCCTGTTTGCCCAACAGCAGGTGCAGACCATGAATAACTATAGGGTAGAACTCCTCCGGATATTAGTAATGAAGCACTTCCGGTACCTTCATAGCAAGTGGCATGTATAATAGTATCTACTGATGAAGAAAGCAATGTAGGCTCTGTAATGGAGGTGGAAATTGCTTTAAGGCAATTGTTCTGATCCATAACATTAACAGTATATGTTCCTATTGCAAGACCGGTAGCCGTGGATAAAGTGGAGCCTCCCGGTGCCCATAAATAAGTATATAGAGGCCCAGTACCTCCTGTTGTAGTAACAGAAATCGTTCCTGTATTACCTCCATTGCATAACACATCTGTTATTGAAGAAATAGAAACGTCAACTGTGGTAGGTTCCGCAATGATAAGGCTATCAATCGCCTGACATCCTAAAGCATCGGTTACATTTACTGTATAAGTTCCGGTTGATAATACAGAAGCCGTTAAACCATTACCTCCTGAAGGGGTCCAGTTTATTACAAAAGGAGCTGTTCCTTGGGTAATATTTATAGTTGCCGAACCATCATTTCCACCAAAGCAGGAAACATTGTTTACAGCAGAAACGGCTATAGCTGGGTCAGGAGTGAGAGTGAGCGTTACTGATAAAGATTTAGTACAATTGGATGCGTCAGTAACAAGTAAATTATAAACTCCTATTCCTAAACCACTTATTGTGGAGGTGGTAGCAGCTCCATACGACCATAAATAGGTATATGGCAACACACCTCCTGATAGCTGCGAGGAGATAGAACCATTTGCTAAACCGCAGGAAGGATTTACAGCTACTAGTGAGCCGGCTATTTCCGAAGGTTCTGTTATGCTTATTGCAAGATTTGTTTTACAGCTATTGTTATCGGTCACTAAAACAGTATAATCCCCCGGAGCTAAACCTGAAGCGGTATCATTCACAGATACAGAAGGATTCCATTGATACGAATATGCCAATGTTCCACCTGCCGGATGAATACCCACGGTGCCATTTGATGCCCCCAAACAGGTAACATTAGAAACTGTATTAGTTGCAGTTAATGCTTGCCCGGGTTGTGTGATAGATGCAGAATCCAGCTTGATACAACCATTAAAATCAGTTACTGTTAACGTATAAGTCCCATCAGAGAAGCCTGTGCCTACCGAGCCATTGCCTCCCAAAGGCATCCAATTATAAGTATAACCCATAGTACCTCCGCTAACAGTTGCTGTTGCCGTTCCATCACTTACACCATTACAACTAACATTGGTAACATTTGAAATTGTGGTAGTCAATTGATCTGGTTCAGTAATTATAACAGGTAATGTTTGAACACAGTTATTGAAATCGGTAACCTGTATGGAATAAGCGGCAGCAGTGAGATTTGTAAGGCTTGTTCCCATTGTTCCACCAGGCAGCCATTGATAAGAATAAGCAGGTGCGCCACCCGAAGCAATGGCAGAAGCAGTTCCATTATTATCTCCAAAACAAGTAACTGAAGTTTTTGTAACAGTTATCAATATCGGGTATGGCTGGGTAATTTCCGGACTAATTACCGGAAGTGATTGGCATAAATTAGCATCTGTTACCGTTACTGTGTAGGTGCCCGGTAACAAACCTGTTGCTATTGAATCTGTATTGCCTGATGGCATCCATGAGTAGGTAAATGGTCCTGTCCCTCCTGTAACAATTACTGTTGCTGTACCATTAGTACCTGCATTACAGGATATATCGGTAGTTGAGGAAACAATGGCTTCCGGACCAGCATTATCATTTACAGTTATGCTGTCAGTAGAAATACACCCATTTCCATCAGTTACAGTAACGCTGTATGTTCTTGCAAGCATGGCAGTTGCAGTAGCATTGGTTCCTCCGGAAGGAGACCATTGGTATAAAAAGCCTCCGGCTCCACCGGTTGCAGTAACAGTGGCTTGTCCGTTAGCCTGGCTGCAAGTCGAATTGATACTGTCAGTACTGAGAACTACTTCTGTTGGTTGAGTAATTATAATGGAGTCGATATAGGTACATCCTTTTAAGTCAGTTAAGGTAAGGGTATAGGATCCGGAACCTAGATTAGAAAGAATTGATCCATTCAAATTTCCCGGCATCCAATTATAGTTATACGGTTCCGTTCCACCGCTTCCTATAGCTGTAACCGAACCATCGCTTCCTCCAAAGCAATTACTGGGTGTAAAAGATAAGGAAGCTGAAAGTGTTGCAGATGGCTCTGAAATAGTAAAAGGTTCCGTTTTCACACAACTATTGGTATCAGTAACTTGAATGGTATAGGTAGTTGCAGAAAGATTGGTAATGCTTGTACCTGTTGTTCCGCTCGGCAACCATAGGTAGGTATAACCAGGGGTGCTACCCGAGGCCATTGCAGAGGCTGTTCCATTATTGTCTCCAAAACAACTCACAGGGGTTTTTGTAATGGTAATAAAAATAGGTGAAGCTTGAGTTATTTGAGGACTTATTTCAGGTATAGATTGACATAAATTAACATCTGTAACAGTAACAATATAGGTTCCGGGAAGTAAGCCTGTTGCTATTGAATCCGTAATTCCACCGGGCATCCATGAAAAGGTGAAAGGTCCGTTACCGCTTGAAACACTGACGGTTGCAGTACCATTAGAACCTGTATTGCAAGTAACATTGGTTGTTGAAGATACTGTAGCTTCGGGACTTTCGTTATCATTAACTGTTAAATCATCAATAGCAACACATCCTAAAACAACGTCCGTAACCGTAACAGTATATGATCCTGCAAGTAAGCCTGTTGCAGTAGCAATAAATCCTCCGGAAGGAGACCATTGATACGAATAAACACCGGATCCACCGGCAGCAATCACAGATGCTTGCCCATTTGGCAAGCTGCAATTGGAATTGATACTATCGGTTGTAAGTACCATTTTTAAAGGTTGAGTAACTGCAATGGAGTCGGTGAAAGTACATCCTTTTAAATCAGTTACAGTAAGGGTATAGGTACCGGCTGTAAGATTAGAAATACTGGATCCATTCAAATTTCCCGGCATCCAATTGTAGTTATAAGGAGGCGTTCCACTGGCAGCCGTAGCAGAAACAGAACCATTGTTCCCTCCAAAACAGCTAACTGGTGTAAAAGATAAGGAAGCTGAAAGTGTTGCAGATGGCTCTGAAATAGTAAAAGGTTCTGTTTTTACACAACTATTGGTATCAGTAACTTGAATGGTGTAGGTAGTTGCAGAAAGATTGGTAATGCTTGTACCTGTTGTTCCACCCGGCAACCATTGATAGGTATATCCTGAAGTCCCGCCTGATGCAATTGCAGTAGCAGTCCCGTCATTGCCTCCAAAACAACTCACAGGGTTTTTTGTAATAGTAATAAAAATAGGTGAAGCTTGAGTTATTTGAGGACTTATTTCAGGTAAAGATTGACATAAATTAACATCTGTAACAGTAACAGTATAGGTTCCGGGAAGTAAGCCTGTTGCTATTGAATCTGTAATTCCACCGGGCATCCAAGAGAAGGTAAAAGGTCCGTTACCGCTTGAAACACTAACGGTTGCAGTACCATTAGAACCTGTATTACAAGTAACATTGGTTGTTGAAGATACTGTAGCTTCGGGACTTTCGTTATCATTAACTGTTAAATCATCAATAGCAACACATCCTAAAACA
>JAIOQD010000036.1 GCA_021413595.1 Bacteroidota bacterium
TGTAAGCCATGGTACAAAAGGATAAGGAGCAGGTGATGCGACACCCGGACACCCCGAAGCGGCTCCCTGAGCACCTAAAATAGGACAAGCCGGATCTAAACCTGTGAAAGGATCACATAATTCATAATACAAAGAATCGCCATCGGGGTCGGTTGCTGCATGATTGAAACTAAGTGGTACACCTAAACACAGAAAAATAGGTGGGAAATTGATATAATGCGGACTGCTGTTATTAATTCCGGAGGAGGGGCCGGGGATATGTGCCATGTAGGTTGAACCAACATCTCCCGGGTTAATCAAATTTAAAATGGAATTATTTCTGCAACAGCGCTGATAGGTAATGTTGTATCCACCCGGAATCGCAGGTAAATTCACAGTGGTAATATAAATAGCTTCCTCAACACAAACATTGGAAGGAGGTGTAAAACAGGGATTATTAACCGTAACAGGTAAAACTACAGATCCCGGGAAAGGAATTTCTACACTATCAATAAAATTTCCGGTATTATTGAAAATGAAAATTGTGGCAGGATTATCGTACTGTGCATTTCCCAAGGCGCAATCTCTATAAAGCTTTAAAGTGATCCGATAATTATTACCGCTTAAAAAATCATAAAAAATTTCGCCACCTACAATGTGAGTTGCGAAATTTTTGAATGAAAATACCAACAAAAACAAAAACAGGAGGTAAGATTTAATTTTCATTTATGATTATTCGAATTTAAAAATTAATTTTAAACCGCAGAGTCCGCAGAGAAAACTTCGCAAAGAACGCAGAGAATATAGTAAAATCAACACTTTTCGAATTCTGCGTCTTTTTTTGCGGGGCTTTGCGATTAATATATTTTTTAAAATTTTAGAACTCCCATAATGAAATATATTTAAATTTTACAATAGAAGGCAAAGAGGTGAGCAGAATCAAGATAATGAGATGTTTCTGAGAATATAAAAAAATAGTTAAGGGGAACACAAACCGTTTTATAAAATTTCGCCCCCTTTTTATACTATTTAATTTTAGCGAAGCAGGGTAACTCTTCCTATTTTTCTTTTTTTAATGCCACGCATACTTTCCACATCAAAAACACACGTGAATACATCTGACATGACTTTGTCACCTTTATAAGTGCCATCCCAGCCAATAGTTATATCGGAGGACTCAAAAATAAATTTACCCCAGCGATCGAAAATGCGCATCCTGTATGTTTTTATACCTGCTCCATACCCCCTAAACAAATCATTGTTTCCATTTACATTTGGCGTAAAGGCATCAGGAAAATAAAAATAAAAGTCGGGCAATACTTCTACAGTTTTGAAAGAGGTGTCGGAACATCCATTTGGATTAGTTGAAATGAGCATTACTGTATAAGTGCCATCATTGGCATAAAAATGCTCCGGGTTGGCTAGTGTTGATGTTGAATCGTCAGAAGCATCACCAAAATTCCATATATAGGTAACAGCACCAACAGAAAGATCATTAAATGTTGCTGTCTGATTTGTAGTGAATACAGGCTGAAAATCGGAACTTATTGGATAAACTGTAACGTTTACTGTGTCTGTTTTTGAATAGCCACATAAATCCGTAATTTGCAGAATATAGACAGCTGATGTAGGAGGAAAAACAGTTACAGAATCCTGTGTGGAAATAGTAGGAGTCCAAAGATAGGTATAGCCCGGTAATCCATTGATAACATCTGCATCTAACAATACCTGTTCGCCACCACAAATAATTGTATCATTATTGAGTGCCACTTGCATTGGCACATAGGCTGAATAGTTAAAAGTTGCAGTATCAGATGCTGTGTTTCCACAACTATCACTTACGGTAACAATATATGTTGTTGTTGACAAAGGATTAATATGCACTGTATCAACAGTACCCACCACATTTGACCAGCCTCCACTTCCTGAGGCATTAACCCAGGTGTATGTAAACCCTCCAACAGCAACCCCTCCCGCTGTATTTGCTGTCAAAAACAAACCTTGTGCGGGACAAACCAAGGTGGTATCATCATTTAAACTTACTTTAAGTGGTGGTGTGTCAATAATATATATGGTTTTGGATAGGGTATCACTTCCATTACAGGACGATGCAGAATAAAGAGTTATTATAGCGGTTTCTGTGCCTTCAATCAGTAAATCAGGAAGAGAATTAATGATTATGTGAGCAGAGTCCTGACCAACAACAAAATAGACGGTATCACCAATAACCGAATAATCATCTCCATTAATAGCCGTACCGGTTACGGAGTAAAAAAAAGCTTGAGCAGCAGTTGACTCGGGCCTGTTGACCAACAAAGAAGCGAAACCACAGCCCTCATAAATGGTGGAATCATTTCCAATAATTGTCCCACCAAAATTGGTACTTGATGTTAGGGTGGTGCCACCGGCACTGGCAAAACTTCCAGCTTCCAGAAACACGCCTGAGTCATAAGACCCATCACCGGCATCCGCAATAGCTATTTTTATATGGTAAGTTGAGCCACATATAACAGGTGCGATTGCTGTTAAAGGAATGGTAAATCCATCGTATTCTATAGTGGTTCCGGGAGGTGCTTCATTATCAAAATACAAAGATGAATACGCTAAACTTGTACATGTCCCTCCATTTGCAAACATTCCTGGAACACCAGGATTTACAGAATTAATTGCAACGGCCAAAGAAGCTCCCGGAACT
The DNA here is from genome assembly GCA_021413595.1 of Bacteroidota bacterium. GTDB lineage: Bacteria > Bacteroidota > Bacteroidia > 2-12-FULL-35-15 > 2-12-FULL-35-15 > 2-12-FULL-35-15. Next base: position 2,675 of record JAIOQD010000036.1, read on the forward strand.
AATGCAATGTTTTGATTACTATAGCTTCCTCCTGCTGGGTTAGGTCCTGATATGAAAAATCCAAACACATCATTATAATCTGAACACACATATTCAGGATACTCCTCGGAACCAAAAACATATCTAAATTTTACTGTATCGGAGCTAGGGACAAAATCAAATTCCAAAATAGCGGCATCGTTCAAAGGTGCTGTTGCAATGGCAGACAAATCCGGATCAGATGATGTTGTAAAAAAACCTGTTGTTTGACCACCGCTACCATTAGGGCCAATGGCATTGGCTATATCACCGGAAGCCATAATTATTCCTCCAGCAAATCCAATATTGGATGATGAACCAATAAAAGACCCAATAGCCGTTGCATCACCATTATAAGTAATATTTGTAGCCGTAAGTCCCCCTCCCAACAACACAGTTTGCACCAATTGAGTAGGAGTTAATGCTGTGCTTGTTACTAATTGCGCTTTGATAGTAGGTGCTATTAGAAGCAAAACCGGAAAAACAAACCCTAAGAATAAGCTATGGAATTTTTTAAATTTCAGCATTACAAATTATTGTTTATGTTTTGATTAACAGACAAATATATTAAAATATACTTATTGTTGTGTTGTGTTTTTTTATCTAATCGAATGAAAAAAATGACAATTACACCAAATCGATACCTTAAAATTTCACACAGATGATGTGAACTAAAATAAAAAGGTTGCATCACAACAAAAAAAATCATTCAATCAAAGACTAAATCTTGAATCCTCTCAGAAAAGGAGTTTTTGACAGCAATTGCACGAATTATTTTTTTAAATTAGGCAATAGCTTATAATCGTTTTAACTGAACTCAGGCTAAATCGTGCGAACGCTCTTCTCTGAAGTAGCCTGTCGAAGTATATGGGCAGCCCCACGCACACCCTTCGACAAGCTCTGGGTGACAATGCAGACTCAATCTTCTTTATAAATTCACATCCATTCGTTTATAGTAAAAGACCATTATTGTGATAAACAAAGAAGAAAAAACTATTCCAATATAATTTATGTCATTAATAAGAATAAGAATTATTTCTTTTACAAAAAAAGCAAGAATAAATAAGCTTACTCCCCAACGTTTCATGTGCCAAACACCGATATAGGAGATAAAACTGACTGCAACAATTAACCCAAAGAGAGCTGGATACCAGTCGCCAAGTTTTTTTACAGAAGGAGAAAATACGGCAGGAAAGCTAAATACAATCCAAGTAAAACCCAGAACACAAACAAAGGTGAGTAATTTCGGCCGTTTTCTGATTATGGATTCCATTGGTTACTAATATCGAATCATTACTAATTTACGAAACTATGTTTGCTATATTGCCTACTGCAAAATTGTTAAATTGCTTAAATTGTTTAACTCGCCCGAATAGCTTCTACGGGATCCAATTGCGATGCACTGTATGCCGGAACAAAGCCTGAAACCACGCCTATTAAAATTGAAATGGTAAAACCTAAAATTACATTTGATCGGCTTAATGAAATTTCCATGCCAATGGAATCACCTGCCAGTTGTGTAATGGTAAATACGATCAACAAACCTATTATACCTCCAATCAAGGATAAAAAAACGGATTCAAATAAAAACTGCAATAAAATAAAATAATTTTTTGCTCCCAATGATTTTTGGATACCTATAATATTAGTGCGCTCTTTCACAGAAACAAACATAATGTTTGCAATACCAAAACCACCAACAAGTATTGAAAAGCCTCCAATGATCCAACCTGCAATCCCCACAATTTCAAACAAGCTATCAAACTCCTTGGAAATTAAACTGGTTTGGTTCAAAGAAAAATTATCTTCCACCAATGGTTTTAACTTATGCATTGAGCGCAAGAGTCCGGTAAGTTCGGCTATTAATTCGTCATTGCTAATACCAGGTCTTGCCCTAACCATTATTTGAGGATCTAGGTTTTCATTATGAATGTCGATCAAACTTCGGGCATAATTTACCGGAACGAGCACCTGCGTATCGGGGCTACCACCTAATATACTTTCACCTTCTTTTTTAAAAACCCCAATCACAGTGGCTTTTGCTCCATTTATTTTTATTGTTTGCCCCAAAGGACTTTGATTTGGGAATAGCGCTTTTGCTAACACATCGCCAATAACAGCCACAGGTCGACCAGATGAGGATTCTATTTCAGTAAAATAACGGCCATCGGCAATCTCAAAATTTTTCACTTTTTCATATTGATGAGAAGCGCAGATAATAGTTACGTTTTCAATGCTATTGCTTTGATGTTTAATGGTTATCTGGGAACTGATAAGAAATGCGGCCGACTGTGCACCATTACACTGCTGAATAATTTCATCCAACTCATTGTAATCAGGTAGCGGACGATTCATATACTTCCACCAAGGGTAGTCACCGTCAAAAGCCCAAGGCCACTTTTCAATAAAAACCACATCATCTCCCAAGCTCTGCACGCTTTTACGAAGATTTTGCTCGAGTGAATCAACTACAGTAAATACAGTAATAATGGCGAAAATGCCAATGGTAATACCTAATAAGGAAAGAAAAGTTCGCAATTTATTTACTACCAAAGCATTTATGGCAAAAAAAACACTCTCCTTAAATAAACCAAAAAAAATCATTTCGAAATGATATTATGTATGACACAAATGTACCAATAAATAATTTTAGGTTTTAAATTTTTAGATCTTTTGAATTAAATCAACAATTCAACAAATTTAAAAATCAATAAAATTTCTATCTTTGCCAAAATGAATACAGCATACCTTATTTTAGGCGGAAACATAGGCAATAGGCAGCAAAACCTACAAGAGGCTATTCAATTAATTTCAAAAAAAGCCGGGGTAATTACTAAAACATCTGATATTTTCACGACAAGCGCTTGGGGAAATACAGACCAACCCGATTTTTTAAATCAAGCACTATGCATCCAAACGCCTTTGACGGCAATTGATCTATTAGAAACCTTAATCTCGATTGAGCAACTGTTGGGGCGTGTACGCGACCATCAAAAATGGACAGAGCGCGTTATTGACATTGATATTTTATTTTACAACACTGATATTATTAACACAACCGATTTAAAAATACCACATCCATATTTACAAGAACGAATGTTTGTATTAGTTCCTATGGCACAATTGGCGCCAATGTTGGTTCACCCTGCACTACAAAAAAACATTCAAACATTGCTATTGGAATGTACTGATAAATTAGAAGTTATAAAACTACAAACAACGAATGGTTGAGAAACAAATACCCTATAACTTTATCGCTATTGAAGGAAATATCGGGGCAGGCAAAACTACTCTTGCAAAAAAACTTGCTGTTGACTTCAATTCACGCTTAATTTTGGAGCAATTTGCTGAAAACCCTTTTTTACCCAAATTTTATGACAACCCTGAAAAACATGCTTTCCCGCTAGAACTTTCATTTTTGGCCGAACGGTACCAGCAATTAAAAAATGAATTGGGCAAACAAGATATTTTCAAACCAACTATTGTTTCGGATTATTATTTTTTAAAATCCCTGATCTTTGCCAAAGCCAATTTAATTGAAGATGAATATGGGTTATACTCTAAACTATTCCACATCATCAACGACTCCCTGCCAAAACCTGATTTGTTTGTTTACTTATATCATGATGTGAAGCGACTACAAGAAAACATCAAAAAACGAGGAAGAAATTATGAACAAAGGATACCTGATGAATATCTTATAAAAATACAAACCACTTATTTCGACTTTATAAAACAGCTGAATGATCAGCGCATTCTGGTAATTGATGTAAACAATATCGACTTTGCCAATGACAATGCACACTATAACTACATGATGGAAATTATTAATAAGCCATACAGCATTGGTATAACAAGAATAACAGCATAAATTACTGGCATATTCTTTTTAGTTAAAAATATAATTGCATAAAAACCTCTATTATTTGAAAATTTAATTATTTTTGCGCCACCAATTGAGAACGGTAAGGTAAAATTAAAATTTATTAAGAACAAAAAAATAAAATGAAAAGATCTCTACAAACACTTGGTTTAGCGTTAATCGCAGCTATAGGCTTAAATTCTTGTGATGGACTTGGCAAATTAGTTAAAAATGCTGACAAAATCACTTACAAAGTAACGCCTGACCCAATGGAAATGCATGGTGATAGCATTGTAGTAAGTATCAGTGGCACTTACCCTGCAAAGATTTTCCCTAAAAAAGCTGTTGTAACAACTACTCCTATAATTAAATACAATGGTGGCGAAAAAGCACTAAAACCTGTTGTGTTAATAGGTGAAAAAGTGGAAGGTGCTGGTCAGAAAATAACTAACGCTACTGGCGGAAGTTTCAATTATACTTCTGAAAAAATTGCATATACTCCAGAAATGAAGGTTGCAACATTAGAATTAACAGTTGGTGGTCAGGTAAAGAAGAAAGTGAAAAACCTACCAACTAAAAAAGTGGCTGACGGAACAATCATTACTCCTTTATTAGTAAAAAATGATGAAAAAGCATTAATTGGAAAAGATAAATTCGTAAAAACTATTCCCCGTTCTCAAACAACAAACATTTTCTTTACCATCAATCAATCACAAGTTCGTCCAGCAGAAATGAATAGCGCTGACATGAAAACTTTTAAAGAATTCGCAAGCAATGGTATCGCTAAATCATTCGCTTTCAAAAACATGAACGTTTCAGCGTACGCTTCACCGGACGGAGAATTAACTTTAAATGGAAATCTTGCTGAAAACCGTGCAAAAGAAGCTACTAAAGCGATGATCGCAATGTTCAAAGATAAAAAAATGAAACTAGATGTTGCTACAACAGATGCATTTTACAATAAAGTTACAACTGCTGAAGATTGGGATGGTTTCAAAAAAGAAATGGAAGCCTCATCAATTCCTGACAAAGATCTAATTTTACGTGTTTTAACAATGTATCCTGATTTAAATGCAGAAGAAAAAAGCCGCACAGATGAACAAATCAAAGCTTTAGCTGCTGTTTCTGCTGATAGTTTATCCGTAGAAGAGATCCTTTATGCTGCTACTTTAACTACAGATATCAATGCTAAATTAGAAATCTATAAAAAAGCAGAAGCAAAATATAGCAATGACTGGAGAACATCCAATAATGTTGGAATGATCTACTTAATGCAAAATAAATTGAATGATGCTGAAACTCATTTGAAAAAGGCTGATGCCTTATCTGCAAACAATGCTGTTATTAACAATAACTTAGGAATTGTAGCACGTTGGAAAGGTGACCGCAAAGGCGCAATGGAGCTTTACAAAAAAGCTACAAATGGTGGCCCTGAAGTATCTTACAACATGGGAATAATCGAAATCCAAAATGGTAACTATGCTTCTGCTATTTCTAATTTCGGTAGCTATGATACATTCAACTCTGCTCTTGCTAAATTATTGAACAAAAACAATGATGGTGCAATGTCAACTATAGATAATTCAGCTGACAAAGATGCTGCTGTATCTTTCTATTTAAAAGCGATTGCAGGTGCACGTCAGGATAAAGCAGATGTTTTAACTAATAACTTAAGAACTGCTATTCAGAAAGATGCTTCATTTAAAGCTATGGCAAAGGATGATGCTGAATTCATTAAGTTCCGCGAAAACGCTGACTTTAAAGCGATGGTAAACTAAAATTAATAAAAGATTATAAATAAAAATGTCCAGCAAAATTGCTGGACATTTTTATTTATAGAGATCCCTCCAGGATCAATTCCAACAGATCAAATCATCTTCTGAAATAAGTCCCAGGTAACAACTCCAACACTTACTGCAATATTTAAAGAATGCTTGGTTCCTACTTGCGGTATTTCAATAACACCTATACTTGCATCAATTGCAGCCTGTTCAACCCCCTTAACTTCGTTACCAAAAACAATTGCTAATTTCCGCGACTTATCCGGTTTAAAATCGTTTAGCATAATAGCAGATTGTGTCTGCTCAATAGCATATACATCGTAATTATTTTGCTTTAACACTTCAAGCGCCTCCAGTGTGGTTTTAAAATATTTCCAGGAAACACTGTCCGTTGAGCCCAGTGCCGTTTTTTGAATATCCTTATTCGGGGGAGTTCCCGTAATTCCACAAAGATAAACAGCTTCCACTAAAAAAGCATCTGCTGTTCTAAAAACGGATCCTACGTTATTCAAACTACGCACATTATCAAGTACAATAACGATAGGTGTTTTTGTGGCTAGTTTAAATTCTTCGAGCGATTTTCGATTCAATTCTTCGTTCAATAATTTTCTCATATTTCAATATCCAATAGTTCCAATTTAATCTCAGTTCCTTTGCTCATTTGGGCGTTCCAATTCTTGAAGAAAAAATTAGAACGCTTTCGGCTTCAATCTTTTCTAAACAGAAAAGGATTTACGCGGAATTTATCCTTCAGAGAAGAATGTATCCTGAGCGCTTGTAGAAGGAATCCCTAACGCAGCATTAACAGCGAAAAGGGACTGCTGCAATCAAATGAAGGTCTTTTATTCTTTTGCTTTAAATCTAAAGCGTTTACTGACTTTAGCCAAAATTAACAATCGAACTCAGATTACTCCTTTTTAAATCAATTTATTTTAAAAAACAAAACTATAAAACAATTGCTGAAAAAGTGTTAAAAACTTTCATTTCAAGTGTAAATAGGTTTTGTACTTTTACCGAAGATGGCAAAGAATAAAACACCAACAAAAACAGGCACTGCAGAAAGCGAAACTCCGCTAATGAAACAGTTTAATGGCATCAAAGCAAAATATCCTGATGCCTTATTGCTGTTTCGTGTTGGTGATTTTTATGAGACCTTTGGAAGTGATGCCGTTAAAACTGCAAATATTCTGGGTATTGTGCTTACTAAACGCGCAAACGGATATGCTTCTTTTATTGAATTAGCAGGCTTTCCTTACCATTCCTTGGATACATATCTTCCAAAATTAGTTCGTGCAGGGCAACGTGTTGCCATTTGCGACCAGTTAGAAGACCTTAAGTTGACCAAAACCATTGTAAAACGTGGTGTTACAGAATTAGTAACTCCAGGAGTTACCTTTAATGACAAAGTACTTGAACATAAATCAAATAATTTTTTGGCTAGTGTTTACCTGGGGGAAAAAATTTCGGGCGTTTCATTTTTAGATGTCTCTACCGGTGAATTTTTAGTTGCTGAAGGCAATCTTGAATACATAGATAAATTGTTACAAAGTTTCCGCCCCAGTGAGGTTCTTTTTCAGAAGAATAAGAAAAAATTATTCATTGAAACTTTTGGAGAAAAATTTTACACTTACGGATTAGATGATTGGGCCTTTAGTTCTGATTTTGGGAATGATTTATTATTAAAACATTTTGATACAAAATCATTAAAAGGGTTTGGCATTGAAAACCTAAAACAAGGTATAATTGCGGCTGGTGCCGCATTGCATTACCTTGCCGATACAGCACATGATAAAGTTAAACACATCACCACCATATCACGTATTGAGGAAGAAAAATATGTATGGCTTGATCGTTTCACCATTCGTAATTTAGAATTATTCAATTCACAAAATGATAATGCTAAAACACTGATCGATATTATTGATCAGACCGTTTCCCCAATGGGTTCGCGTATGCTAAAACGTTGGTTGGCACTGCCATTAAAAGATAAAGTTTCCATAGAAGAACGACTGGAGGTTGTGAATTATTTTTTATCGAATCGTGAAACAAACGAACTTATCATTCAACAATTGGAATTAATTGGTGATCTGGAGCGTATCATTTCAAAAGTTGCAACAGCACGTATCTCACCAAAAGAAGTGGTGCAATTGAAACGTGCATTAACAGCCATTGAGCCCATAAAGGTCGTATGCGAAAACTCAAAAAACACATCATTACAAAAGATCGCAGAGCAACTTAACCCCTGCAAATTGGTAATTGAGCGCATTGAAAAGGAGATCATGCCGGAACCTCCTTACCTTATTGCCAAAGGAAATGTAATTGCTGAAGGTGTGAATGCTGAGTTAGACGACCTACGAAAAATCTCTTATTCAGGAAAGGATTATTTGTTGCAGATACAACAACGTGAAAGTGAACTTACCGGCATCTCCTCTTTAAAAGTTGCATTTAACAGTGTGTTTGGTTATTACCTGGAAGTAACCAATACTCATAAAAATAAAGTCCCGAGCACCTGGATACGCAAACAAACACTCACTACTGCGGAACGTTACATCACACCTGAGCTAAAAGAGTACGAAGAAAAAATATTAGGTGCCGAAGTTACATTTCCACCATTCAGTTGAATGCTTCGTTAATAGGCCGGTTAGACTGCTTATTATCTTTCGCTACCATAGCTCAAAAAAATAATTATGTTCGTCCCCATCTTTTTGATAATGATATATTAGATATCAAAGATGGCCGTCATCCGGTGATTGAAAAACAATTACCTGTTGGTGAAGAATATATTGCTAATGATATTTACCTTGATAATCAAAAACAACAGATCATTATCATAACCGGACCGAATATGTCAGGTAAATCGGCTCTGTTGCGACAAACTGCATTAATAGTACTGATGGCACAGATGGGAAGTTTTGTGCCTGCAAAACACGCGTATTTAGGCTTAGTAGATAAAATTTTCACCAGAGTTGGTGCTTCCGATAATATTTCATCGGGGGAATCAACCTTTATGGTGGAAATGAATGAAACAGCCAGCATCTTAAATAATCTATCGAACCGTAGTTTAATTTTACTGGACGAAATTGGTCGCGGAACCAGCACCTATGATGGGATCTCCATTGCCTGGGCAATTGCTGAATATATCCATGAAAATCCTTCTGTAAAAGCGAAAACATTATTTGCCACTCACTATCATGAGCTGAATGAGATGACCAATTCAATGCATCGTGTAAAAAACTTTAACGTTTCGGTAAAAGAGGTAGGAAACAAAGTATTGTTTACCCGTAAGTTGATACCCGGGGGAAGTGAGCATAGTTTTGGTATCCATGTAGCAAAAATGGCCGGAATGCCAAAAAAAGTATTGGACAGAGCCAATCAAATTCTTGCACAATTAGAGGGTGAACGAGAAGGGAAAGAGTCAGGAATCGGAGGATCGGAGCGAAAGATCAACTTAAAACTAGGAGGAGACAACAAGAAACAAGAATTAAGAATCAAGAACCAAGAACCGAGAGCCAATAATCAAGAAGTTTTTGTAGAGACCATCAACAAACAACCTTCAACTGAAAATTTACAATTAAGTTTTTTTCAACTGAACGATCCTGTTTTAGAGAATATAAAAGATGAGCTTCAAAAAACAGATATTAATACCTTAACACCCATTGAGGCGCTAATGAAACTAAACGAAATAAAAAAAATGATTGGAGGGTAAAGAAAACTTTCCAAACAAAAAAAATGAAGACCCTCTGTTTCAAAGTGTTAACTGAAATTGTTTTATAATTTAGCAATGAAATGCTGAAATAAATTCAGCATAACCTTTTACTTATTAATGTGGTATTGTATCTTATTTTACGACTTCTTTAACCGTTTCAACACTTTCCGTTTTTTCCACTTTATAGAATTTAATTCCAATCATAAATTCATGGGTTCCTGTGCTGTACTTTCTTATGTTAGAAGTAGTAAAATCGTACGAATAAGCAAAGGTTAGATTTTCCTGCATAGTATAACCAACCATTGCCGAAACAGCGTCCAAATTCCGATATGCGGCTCCTAACCATATTTTTTCGCGGTATATAGCACGTACACCAAGGTCGAACTGAACAGGTGCAGGTTTTACAAATTTAATTAAAGCAGAGGGTTCAATGGTAAAATTTTCGTTCAATTGATATTTATATCCCCCTGTTATATAAAAATGCGTTGCTAATTTGCTTAAGGAAGTAGAAGCTGTTTCATAAAAATTAATCCTATTTTGCAATATTTGCGGCATACTTGCTCCTGCATACCATTTTTTATCTGTCGAATAGGCATATATTCCTACTCCAAAATCGGGTGCTATTACTGATTGCAAGCCAGTGCTAATAACCTGATCAATAGGATTTTTTAACGTAATTTTAGAAGCATCCACCATAAATTGAAGAATACCACCAGACAAACCAAAAGATAGCTTCACTTTTTCTGCCACTTTAATATGATAAGCGTAGGAAAGATAAAAACCGGTTCTACGTGTAGGTCCTACAATATCCGTGAATAGTAAGCCACCCAAACCTACATTTAATGATTTTGTTGGACCATTTACACTTAAAATATAGGTACGTGGCGCATCGGTAATCCCGATCCATTGGTAACGATTATTCGATAAACCTTCAAAATAAGGATTAGTTCCCGCAACAGCAGGGTTCATCACAAAATTATTAAGCATATAATTACTATAATGAGGCAACTGTTGTGCATACAGAGAAGACCCTCCCCAGCCCTCCCCGAAGAGGAGGGAAAAAAAAAGCAATAAGAAACTCCACCTTAGCCCTCCCAATAGGGTAAGAAAGCTGAACATTCTAACATTATTTTTTATCCTTTTCATATTATCTTTTTATCCTTTTTTTCACGTTTCGCCTTCTCCCCGAAGGGGAGGAGGCGAAAGGCTTCTTTTATCTCAAAATTGTAATTGGTCCTGTTAAAACATCTGGAAACAGAGGATCATTTAAATTAATAATATAATAATATGTTCCTACAGGTAATAACTGACCTTTGAATACACCTTTCCATTTTTCAGTATATCCTTTCGACTGGAATAATAATTCACCCCATCTGTTATAAACTTCTACCACCGCATTCGGGAACAGTTCAATGTTATCAATTATCCATTCATCGTTAGCGCCATCAGCATTAGGCGAAATACCATTTCCAAATGTAATGTTAGCAACTACGGTTACCACTATAATATCCAATGATATACAACCTTCGGCAGATGTAACGGTTACAGTATAAGTGGTAGTTTCTGTAGGATTTGCGACAGGATTTGAGTTAGTTCCATTATCTAATCCAAGTATCGGATCCCATGAATAAGTAGCCCCTACAGGACCAGTAGGATTACCTCCAATTACAGTGGTTGTAGTTGCCAATATGGTCACATCGGCACCTGCATTCGCCACAGGTAATCCATTAACCGTAACTGTAACTGTATCATTGTGTGCGCATCCGGCACCATTATCAACAATCACATAATAGTCAGTTGCGCCTACAGGAGGTGTTACCGAAACATC
>JAIOQD010000037.1 GCA_021413595.1 Bacteroidota bacterium
GCTATTCACTTCAAAAACATGGCCAAAGGTGCAATGTTCTTGGTGTTTTTTGCCGTTACTTCATCTACAGCTTCATGGGATTGGATGATGTCGATAGATGTACATTGGTTTAGCACCATGTATGGCTGGTATTCATTTGCCGGAATGTGGATTTCTGCTATGATTACTATTATATTATTCGTTCTTTTCTTAAAACGTAAAGGATATTTGCCACAAGTGAATGATAGCCATATTCACGATCTTGGAAAATGGGTGTTTGCAATTAGCTTTTTGTGGAGCTACTTATGGTTCTGTCAGTTTATGTTAATCTGGTACACCAATATCCCTGAAGAAACCATATACTTTCAGGAGCGTTTACACGATTTTGGCTACATGAGCCTAATGTGGACGGTTTTCTTTATGAACTTTGTTTTCCCAATGATCTTATTAATGAGTCGTGATGCAAAACGTAATTATTTTTTCTTAACAATTGTTGGTTCTATTATTTTTGTTGGACATTGGTTAGATGTATTTATGATGGTAATGCCAGGAACAGTTAATGGCGCATGGCACCTTGGTTGGGTTGAGATTGGAATTGCATTAGGCTTCCTTGGTTTACTTTTATTTACAGTAAACAAAGCACTTACAAAAGCACCTTTGATGGTTCAAAAACATCCTTATTTGGATGAGACAATTCACCATCATTTTTAACAGTGATTGATTAAAAAAGAAGAAAAGAATTAACACGATAACAAAAAAAAATTAACTCAACTCACCTAATCCCCCCTCTCCCATTTGGAGAGGGGATTAAGGGGTGAGGCTAACAATAATAAATACTATGATACAGTCTTTAATTTACGTTGCCATAATTTTAACCATTTTTGCGATCGGTTATTTAGTAAGAGTGTTTGAGCTTTCGTCTAGCTTAAAAGGTGATAAGCCTTATGAGGTAACTGAAAAAGACAATCGATTAATGTCAAAAATTATGTTGACTTTTTTGTTTGTATTCTTCGCATTTGTGATCTGGAATTTAATAGAATATTTACCTTTAATGTTACCTGAATCGGCATCAGAACATGGTGTTGGTTTAGACTGGCTGTTTAATTTCAACATGGCCATCATCTTTTTTGTATTTACTATCACTCACATTTTATTATTTTACTTTTCCTATAAATACTATGGTCGTAAAGGGAATATTGCAACCTATTTTACGCATAGCAATAAATTAGAAATGATATGGACAATTATACCTGCTACTGTTCTTGCTGTCATCATTATTTTCGGATTAAAAGCCTGGAATAAAATTACTGAACCTGCTTCAAAAGAGGCGATCGTTATTCAGCTTTATTCAAAACAATTTGACTGGACTGCCCGTTATGCAGGAAAAGACAATGAGTTAGGTGCATCAAACTACAAGCTTATTACCGAAGAAAACACATTGGGTATGGATATTAAAGATAGCAAGGGTGCAGATGATATTATTGTAAAAAATGAGTTTCATATTCCTGTAAATAAAGAAATTGAATTCAAATTAAATGCAAGAGAAGTTATACATAGTGCTTTTTTACCACATTTCAGAGCTCAAATGAATTGTGTACCAGGCATGACAACAATGCTTCACTTTACCCCAATTATTACCACCGCAGAAATGCGTACAAAACCATACGTAATAGAATTAATGAAAGGCATCAACGAAGCAAGAGCTAAACGTGGGGAAAAGCCTGAAGAATTTAACTATATACTTTTGTGTAATAAAATTTGTGGTAATAGCCATTACAATATGCAAATGACAGTAATTGTTGAATCAGAAGCAGATTACAAAAAATGGTTAAAAAGTAAAAAACCATATTTCAAAAAATAAAAAAACCCTAGCCTTTAATTCCCTCCACACAGGTGCGAGGGCGTTAAATGAGAGATATATTAATATAATAAACAATAAAAAAACCTAACTCACTTACACCACTTCTTCTGTGGAGTGATAAAATGAGTGGGTATAACAACAAATAAGTCTATGGAGAATCACGATCAGCACGCTCAGGCACATCCCGGTCACGAAGAGGAACATCACCACACAGAATCATTTGTATCCAAATACATTTTTAGTATGGATCACAAAACCATTTCACGCCAGTTTCTTATAACAGCTGTGTTAATGGCGTTTATCGCAATGACAATGTCCTTATTGTTCCGCTTGCAATTAGCATGGCCGGGAGAACGTTTTTGGATATTGAATTTTTTATTGGGCGATAAATGGGCTCCGGACGGAATACTTGACCCGGGAATGTATATGCAACTTGTTACTATACATGGTACCATTATGGTGTTTATGGTACTAACAGGAGGATTAAGCGGTACATTCAGTAACCTGTTAATTCCTTACCAAATTGGAGCTCGCGATATGGCATCCGGTTTTTTAAATATGTTATCGTATTGGTTCTTCTTTTTGTCAAGTGTAATTATGTTAGCCGGCTTTTTTGTTGAAACTGGTGCAGCATCAGGTGGTTGGACCGTTTATCCTCCATTGAGCGCACTACCACAAGCCATGGAAGGATCAAGATTAGGGATGACTTTATGGTTAGTTTCAATGAGTTTATTTATCGTTTCGGCTTTGCTTGGTGGTTTAAATTACATCGTAACGGTAATAAATCTTCGTACCAAAGGAATGTCGATGACACGTATGCCACTTACCATCTGGGCATTCTTTATAACAGCAATTCTTGGTGTACTTTCGTTTCCTGTTTTATTTTCAGCAGCTTTATTGTTGATCTTCGACAGAAGCTTTGGAACCTCATTTTATTTATCTGATATTTATATTGGAGGACAAGCTCTGGAACAAACAGGTGGTAGTCCAATTCTATATGAGCATTTATTCTGGTTTTTAGGACATCCTGAAGTATATATCATCATTTTACCTGCATTAGGGCTTACCTCAGAAATCATTTCGGTAAACTCACGTAAACCAATTTTCGGTTACCGTGCAATGATTGGTTCAATTATGGCAATTGGTTTCCTTTCCTTTATTGTATGGGGCCATCACATGTTTATCACCGGAATGAATCCTTTTCTAGGCTCCGTATTCGTTTTTACCACACTATTGATCGCTATTCCTTCCGCAGTAAAGGCATTTAATTACCTTACTACCTTATGGAAAGGTAACATACAATACACTCCGGCAATGTTGTTTGCTATCGGCTTAGTTTCTACATTTATTTCAGGAGGTTTAACAGGTATCATTCTTGCTGATTCAGCACTTGATATCCCTGTTCACGATACACTATTTGTTGTAGCGCATTTCCATATTGTAATGGGTGTTTCAGCAATATTAGGGATGCTTGCAGGTGTTTACCATTGGTTTCCTAAATTATTTTTGCGCCACATGAATAAAAAATTAGGGTATATTCATTTCTGGGGAACATTTATTTCTGCTTATGGCGTATTTTTTCCAATGCACTTTTTAGGCTTGGCAGGTTTACCTCGTAGATATTATTCAAACAGTGCATTTCCAATGTTTGATAATTTAGTGGACATAAATATCCTGATCACAGGATTTGCTATATTGGCTTCATTAACACAAATAGTTTTCTTGTTTAACTTCTTTTATTCTATTTTCCGTGGTCCTAAATCAGAACAAAATCCATGGAAAGCAAACACCTTAGAGTGGACAACACCAATGGCAAATACGCATGGAAACTGGCCGGGAAAACTACCTGTTGTTCATCGTTGGCCTTATGACTATAGCAAACCAGGTAAAGAACACGATTTTGTTCCGCAAACTGTACCTTTAGAAGAAGGTGAAGTAGATGGTGGTGGACATTAAAAAAGATTCAAGATTTTAGATTCAAGAATCAAGATTTTAAAAATTCCCTGAACAAGAAATTTGTTCAGGGAATTTTTATTTATCAATGTTTTCCTGAATCTAACATCTTGAATCTAACATCTAACATCTTGATTCAATATAACTATCTTTGCATCGTGTATAAACGTATTAATATATTTCTATTTGTTCTGCTCAGCTGCATTTCCTTTAAAACAATAGCACAACCAACGCTTGACACCATCAAAGATTGCCTGAAACAAAAACCTCACCTGTTTGGTAAGCTCGATACCCGTAATTCTTTTATAAACAATAGTAGAGCAAAAATTTTTGGTGTAAAAATTGGCTTGAATTATGGGAACAGGCTACATTTCGGAATAGGTTATAATCAACTCTTTCGGCCGGCAAAAGATTTCGATAAAAAAGTTTATTACATAAATGCCGATAATATGGCCGATAGTGTAACAGCACAGCTTAAACTATATTATTTTTCTACCCACGTAGAATATATCTATTACCAAAACCAACATTGGCGGTTAAGTATTCCATTGCAAGTAGGCTTTGGCAAAACCTATTATCAATACAAATTATTTGAAAAAAAAAAGGAAGATGGGAGTACTTTGGTTTTTATATACGAGCCGGCAGTATCTGTGGAATATAAATTTGCAAAGTGGGCCGGTGTAGGCGCTGATATTGGATTTAGATTTATGGTAACAGATTACAGACGATTAAATCAAAAATTTAATTCCCCAACCTACGCATTCAAACTATTGATCTATTATAATGAAATATATAAATCAATTACAAAAAAAATAAGAGAAAAATAACGTTAAACTTATGTATATGCAGTATTTAATGATCATTTTAAGATAAAAAAAATAATGAACATTAATCCATTGATCTTGCATTTGAAAGCGCAAACAAATTGCAATAACCTATTCTTCGTGGTCTGAATCCCAGGCAAAAAATAATTCTTTTAAATACTTGTTTTCCTCGGTAGTAATTTTTTTATCTGCTTTTACCATCTTTACAGCCAATTTTAAAAAATCGTTACGCTCCTTTTCAGTGGAATCTTCATAAAAATCGTTCATTGAATTGTTAAAATGCAAAAAATAATCCTCTTTTGGCAATGCGCTTAGTTCCGCCATTTCCGTATCTAAATCAACTCTAAATGGAAAATCTTTTTTTAAATAACCGACAATTACTTTACCCTCTGATTTTGCAAATTTCCCGTCAACTTCGGAAAGTATCATTAACATGTGATACCCCGCCATTACTTTATTCTTTTTCATAATTCTTACAATATTAAAGTATAAATATACATACTCTGAACAATTGAATTATAAAAAGATAAAAAAATTAATAAAAATGATTTTAATAAAAATTCTTTGCAGAACTAAAAAAATACTTACTTTTGCAAACCAAATTATGAGAATTAACTCAAATCGGTAGAGTGTTCCAGTTTTTTTCGGAAAGTGCCATTTGATTAATAGTAATAATATGCGAAAGTAGCTCAGTTGGTAGAGCGCGACCTTGCCAAGGTCGAGGTCGCGAGTTCGAACCTCGTCTTTCGCTCCAAAAAGTGGTCCCTCTTATTTGAGAGGGATTTTTTTTGAATGCCGGAATGCCCAGGTGGTGGAATTGGTAGACACGCAGGACTTAAAATCCTGTATTCATTGCGAATGTATCGGTTCAAGTCCGATCCCGGGTACTTAGAGAGACAAGCGTTTGGCCTTGTCTCTCTTTTTTTTTGAATTTTATTTTTGCAGAGTGGTGCTGAAATGTGGTGCGGAGTTTTCATCATTTTTAAGCCGATAAATTAGTCAAACAGGTTAAAATCGCTGAGATTTGCTGCTATAAAAGCCTCTGCTATATAATGGTCTCTGATAACCTGGTCGTCACCATGTCCCGTAAACATTTTGGTTTTATCTCCAAGTTTTAAAGAAAGGTAGGAAATGTAAGTTTTTCTAAGGTCTTTAAACTCTATTTTTCTATTTGTTACGTATTTAATAAAATGTGCGAAGCCCCGAGTCAGTTCATTCATTAGATATTTGGTACTCATGTTAGGATCTCGTTCCAAAATATAGTCGTCTGTGTTCTTTTTAATTTCGTATCCCAACTCTATCAGCAAATTTTGCAAACTCATAGTAATTGGGATTGGTTTTTCATATTTCCCATTATCTGTGCTAAACATAATTCTGTTTACTTTCAAATTATTAATATTAAGTATTCTACAGGTATTTCCTTTTATTATTATTTCACGAATATTGCTCCACTTAAGTAGCATAATTTCTTCTCGCCTGAGACCAGTCTCTAATCCAATTTTGAAAGCAGCAGGCAACCAGCTATGATAAAAATATCTTTTTTTACCTGATTTATCTACCCTAACACTATTTTGGGCAGTTGTCACTTCTATTAGCTTGCTAAACTCCTCTTGGGTTATCCAATTTTTTTGCTGTTTACCAAAACTTAACTTTGCACTTTTGAAAACATTTATAATTTCATATCGCTTAACCCTAATTACCCAATTCACGAAGGTCTTCATAACAACGAAATGTTTAGAATAGTGGGAAGCTGATATCGGTTTTTTTGTCAAATATGCATGTAGGTGTTCAACTTCGTCATCGCCAATTTCTTTTAGATCCATCGTTTCGATGATGTACCCTTTAGCCTTTAATACTTTACAAAATTTTAAAAGAACCATTTTAGTTTCACGAACATATTCCACGCTAAGATTTCTGGATAAATGTTCATGAGAACCGGAACCGGAAATACTATTTAAATAGTCTTTCATAAGTGCTGGCATTGTTGTGTCAAGCGCCCTTTTTTTGATAGAATCTTTGCGATAATTATCGCGTGCTAGCATTTCTTTAAATTTAACGTACTCAATTAGCACTTCGTCAAATTTTTGTGATTTTGCCATTTTCATTCTTTTTTTTGTTTTTGTTTTCGGCACATGAACAATCATAATATATTTATGTTTGTTTTTAAATTGACATGTTTTAATACCATTATTTGTCAGCCTACATGTATCACTGACGGTCCATTTGCATTTACTGCATTTTACTTTAATTCCACATCGAGAATAATTTGCCGGTACTTTTATCATATCTATGCAGCTTTGAGTTCTTTGAGAAAATCTTCGGTTACTTTACTGTTTCTTTCTATATATTTATTTTTAACTTTTTCCGTAACCGGTGCGTCCAATAATTCAGCTAATACCGATTTATTATCTTCTTTAAGAGCATTCATTATTTTGTCTGGATTGTCGTAATTGGCTACAACATATTTTTCTATTTCCAGAGCTACAAATCGCTCAACAAAATCAATAACCGTATATTTTTTCTTTCCAATTTTTATAACAGGAACTTTATTTTCTGTGCACCAATCTTCAATTGTTCTATCGTCCTTCCAACCAAGTAGGTCAATTAGCGAGTTTATTTCTAATAATTTTTCTTTCATTTTAATTGTTTTAAATTGTTTTTTTGTATGCCTTTTCGATAGCACCGGTATTACATGTTTTTTAGAAAATGGGCAACCTCCCTGTTTTTATAATAAATTCGGTGAGATATTTTTTTCGCAAGGCTTTAAATGTGATGTTCTCACCGGTTTCTAATTGCTTATAGAAATGCGTGAATGATTTGCTTAATAAATCAATTACGTTGCGTCTTGACAAGTTGGCTTCCGGGGCAAGTATATAAT
>JAIOQD010000779.1 GCA_021413595.1 Bacteroidota bacterium
CCTTAAATTTGAATCTTGCATCTTGCGATAGTGTTACACCTTCATTCCTTTTAGGAAATAATGGAAGCACCACTTTAACATCTGCAACGATCACTTATAAAGTAGATGGTGTAGTTCAAAAAATTAAATTCTGGACAGGAAGCATTACACCTAATAATAATACAACAGTTACCGGAGTAAAACTTGGCGCTTCTGCTACAGGAAGTCATGCAATTTCTGTAACAGTATCAAGCCCAAACGGAGTTTCTGATCCAACATCCTCAAACAATAGCACAACAGCGTCATTCATTAAAAATCCAACCATTGGAGGAGTAGCAATTGCTGAATCATTTGAAAGTTCCGGCATTCCTAACACCTGGTCTATCACAAATGGAGGAAGCGGTTTAACGTTTATTGATACTACCGTGGGTTACTCTTCCTCGAAAGGTGTAAAATTAAATTGGTTTAAAATCCCTTCCGGAGATATTGATATTATGGGTTTACCTTCCATGTCATTTGCGGGTGCTGTTTCACCGGTATTAACTTTTGATGTTGCATATTGCGGCTACTCTACTTCTACGCCAGAAAATGATAAACTTCAGGTGGAGGTTTCATCTAATTGTGGAGTAACATGGACGAGCGTTTATAACAAAGCCGGAAATACCCTAAAAACAAAAGCTCCTCAAACAACTACATTTGCACCATCCAGTGCTTCACAATGGAGAAATGAAGCAGTAAATTTAAATAGTTACATAGGCCACTCAGGTGTATTAGTAAGATTTGTAGCAACATCCGATTATGGTAATAACCTTTACCTTGATAATGTAAACATCACAGGTTTGAACATAACTACAGGTATTGTTACAAGCGAAATGGTTAATTTTATTAAGGTTTACCCAAATCCTTTTATGAACCATGCTGAAGTTGAATTTAACATAATCACAAAAACAAATGTAATTATAACAATGTATAACATGCTGGGCGAGACTGTATTTTCAAATACTTTGGGTGAAATGAACACCGGTTTTCATACTATTAAATTAGATGCTCAAAATTTAAACGCAGGTATTTATTTTATATCTTTAAATGCAGGTAATAATAAAATAACCAGAAAAGTGGTAATTAATAAATAAACTGAATGAATAATTGAAAACATTTTGCCCTGAACGGGCTTTATTTATGGCTTATTTACATTTTTTATAAAGATAGATATTCAGCAGTTTGATTAATTTTCTTATAATCGTACTGCTCAATATTTTTTATTACACTCAATTATAATTTTATGAAAAAAATAATTATTGGACTATTTGCGCTTAGCATTTTCACAAACACTATTAAGGCTCAAAATACTGAGGGAAGAGCTATACCTGCTGCTGATCTAAAAACAGTAGAAGGTAAAACAGTTAACTCCTCAAAATTCACAAATGATGGAAAGCCCATTATTATAAGCTTTTGGGCTACATGGTGCAAACCCTGTAAAAAGGAATTAGATGCGATCTCCGAAAATTTTGAAGAATGGCAAAAAGAAACCGGAGTAAAGCTCATTGCAATTTCTATTGACGACTCACGTAGTTCAGGAAAAGTAGGTACGGATGCAAAAAGTCATGGCTGGGATTACGAAATATATATTGATCAAAATCAGGATTTTAAGCGCGCTATGAATGTGAACAATGTTCCTCATACATTCATTATTAATGGGAAAGGTGAAATTGTATGGCAACACAATTCGTATGCAGAAGGAGATGAAGACCATCTTTACGAAGCGCTTAAAAAAATCACCAAAGGAGAATAAAACAATGTACTGATGTGCAAGTGTGTTAATTTGAAAAAGAGTTAGTAATTTTCAAATTGTCAAACTGTCAAAATAATTTATTGTGAGAAAAATATACTTAAAAACCATTAAAGTTACTGCTTTTCTATTAGCTGTTAATTATAGCAATATTTCTTTTGCTCAACTAAATCTAACTAATCTTAGCAATTTAAACGTAGGAGAAGTGCATGGCAATTTTCAAGCGGATGCACAATATTATATTCCTGATTCTACAATAGGTGCAGATCCTGCGCCAGAAAAAATGTTGATGAATGGGTTTGCAAACATCATTTATACAAAAGGGAAGTTTTCTGCCGGTATTCGTTATGAAAGTTATTTGAATGCCCGTCAGGGATTCGACTCTAGGTATCAAGGAAATGGGATTCCTTATCGTTTTGCAACCTATAAAGCAGATGAGTTAGAAGTTACGGTTGGTAATTTTTATCAGCAATTTGGCAACGGTTTTATTCTACGCAGTTACGAAGATCGCGGACTTGGTTTTGATAATGCATTAGACGGCATCCGCTTGAAGTATGAACCTGTTAAAGGTATTTACTTAACGGGGCTTACCGGGAAGCAACGCTCTTTTATGACACAAGGCCCAGGTATTGTGAGAGGCTTTGATGGCGAAATTCAAATGAATGAAACCTTTAAAAAATTCGCTGATAAAAACTTAATACTAACATTAGGAGGAAGCTTTGTTAGCCGTTATCAAAAGGATGAAGACCAAACCTTGGTATTACCTGAAAATGTAGGTGCATCTGCAGGTCGTTTTAAAATAAGCCGGAATAATTTTTCAATTAATGGCGAATATGCAACTAAAATTAATGACCCTAATGCGGCAAACAATTACGTATATAAAGCCGGAGAAGCTATTTTCCTGGCAACCAACTATGCAAAAAAGGGATTTGCCTTATCGCTTAGTGCTAGCCGAACCGACAATATGAATTTCCGTTCCGACAGAACAGCATCAGTAAATAATTTACTGATAAATTACACACCTGCATTAAACAAACAACATACTTATAACTTATTAAGCTTTTATCCTTATGCATCACAACCAAACGGTGAGTTCCAGTTTTCGAGCGAAGTGAATTGGAAGATCATAAAAAAAAGTGAGCATAAATTAGACATCACTTTTAATTATTCAGGATCAAACGACCTTGATACCATGCGATTGAATCCAACTACTGACAGCACTTTGCAAGGTTATGAAGCAAACTCTTACTTTATGGGTAAAAAAGTTCTATTACGTGATTGTTATTTTGAAGTGAACCAAAAATTCGGAAAAAAATTCAAAATGTCTGTAATCTATTCTTATCAGGAATATAACAATAAGTTTTTGAAGGGCGCATCCGATGCGGGAAGTGTTACAATTTATTCACACATAGCTGTGGTGGACATGACCTACAAAATAAAATCGAGTAGGGCAATAAGGGCAGAGTTACAGCATCTGGCTACAAAACAAGATAAACAAAACTGGGCATACGCTTTAGTAGAATATACGATTAACTCAAATTGGTTTGTCGCTGTTTTGGATCAATACAATTACGGCAATACTCACAAAGATGGAAATGGCAACTATGATAAGCGTACTCATTACTACAATTTTTCGGCAGGTTACAATAAAAATGCAAACCGTATTACTTTGAGCTATGGCAAACAACGTGCGGGTATTTTTTGTGTAGGTGGTATCTGCCGGCAGGTCCCTGCCTCAAATGGAATAACATTAAGTATTACAAGTAGTTTTTAAGAATAGTTGATATTTTTTCATTGGGGCGTTCCCTTTCTTAATGAAGAAAGAGGCGGGCTTTATACTCCAATTTTTTCTAAACAGAAAAGGATTTACGTGGAATTTATCCTGAGCGGTTGTCGAAGGAATCCCTACCGCGTAATCTGCAATGAAAAGAATTTTTTTTTCCATTTGTTGGCCTTTATTGAGTCCAAATTAACAAATCGAACTCAGTTTTATAGCATAGGAAACCACTATTCGTTCAATATATTAATGGTTGTACATGCATACAAGGCGGCAGTTTCAGTACGTAAACGGCTAATTCCTAAACTGATCTCATTAAAGCCATTGCTAAGTGCCAACTTAACTTCATCCACAGAAAAATCACCTTCCGGGCCAATCAGTATCAAAACATCATTCCCTTGTTGGTAAAGATTTTTTAAATGATGCCTTTCCACCAGCCCCTCACCACAAGAGATAGGGGGATAACAATGAGCAATGAATTTTTGTCCGGTAAAATCTTTGGTAGAAGCCATGAATTTTTTATAATCCATCACTTCATTTATTTTTGGTAAATAAGCTTTTAGGCTTTGTTTGATGGCTGCAATAGCAACTTTATTCAATCGCTCTGCTTTTACAACAGTTCGTTCGCTGTTTTGACAGTTGATAATCGAAATTTGAGCAATTCCAACCTCTATAGCCTTTTCAGTGAACCATTCCAACCGATCCATATTTTTGGTTGGTGCAATAGCAATGTGCAGATCGAATTTACTTTTGCCATATTCTGATGTAGATTGAGTAATTTTAACGGTGCAACGCTTAGGATTATCATCGCTGATAATTGCTTGGTACCAGCCTCCTTTGCCATCAATTAATATTACTTGGGCGCCAATTGTTAATCGCAAAACACGAATACAGTGTTTGCTTTCTTCTTCATTTAACGTATAATAAAATACTTCTCCTATTTTTTTACCATTAGGAAGGCCGGAGGGCAATAAATCGGGAGTATAAAATAAGTGCATAAAAACCTCTCTTACCTCTCTCCACATTAGAGAGGTGTTAGTATTCCTGTTGGTTCACCTATTGTCCTCTCCCTTGAGGGGAGAGGACATGTTCTTCTCTGAAGAATTAAGGATAGAAGCCTACTTAACGCCTACAGCCTTTTCCCCTTCGGGTTTAGAATTAAGTTGAGTAGTAACTTTAGGAGCAGCAGACATAATCTCATCATTTGCTGCATTTGCATATTGTTCAAAGTTTTTGATAAAGGATAAAGCCAATTTGTTGGCAGTAGTATCAAATACTTCTTTATTTTTCCAAGTATTACGAGGGTTTAAAATTTCAGCATGTACATTCGGACATTCTGTTGGCACATTTAAACCAAAAATAGGCAATGTTTCGTATTTAATGTTTTCTAATTCACCTGTAAGCGCAGCAGTAATCATTGCTCTTGTATATGATAATTTCATGCGGCTTCCTACCCCGAAAGCACCACCTGACCAGCCGGTATTCACTAACCAAACAGTTACCTTATTTTCTTTTAATTTTTTACCTAAAAGTTCGGCATATTTTGTTGGGTGCAAAGGTAAAAATACCTTTCCAAAGCACGCAGAGAATGTTAACTGAGGTTCAGTAATGCCCATTTCTGTTCCCGCAACCTTGGCTGTGTACCCTGATATAAAGTGGTACATTGCCTGCTCGGTAGTTAATTTTGAAATAGGAGGTAATACACCGTAAGCATCACATGTTAAAAAGAAAATGTTTTTAGGAATGTTCCCAACAGAGGGCTCCACAGCATTGTCGATATAATGAATAGGATACCCTACTCTCGTATTTTCTGTTTTAGAAATATTGCTAAAATCAACAGTAGAAGTGTTTTCGTAGAATTCTACATTTTCCAATAAAGCACCAAATTTAACAGCACTAAAAATTTGTGGTTCTTTTTCCTTTGTTAAATCAACACATTTAGCATAGCAACCACCTTCAAAGTTAAATACACCTTTATCACTCCATCCATGCTCATCATCTCCTATCAATCCACGGTTTGGATCAGCAGAAAGTGTAGTTTTCCCCGTACCTGACAAACCAAAGAAAATGGCTGTATCACCTTCTTTACCAATATTTGCGGAACAGTGCATTGATAAAACCCCCTTTTCGTGAGGCAAAATATAATTTAATAAGGAAAAAATTCCCTTTTTAATCTCACCT
>JAIOQD010000780.1 GCA_021413595.1 Bacteroidota bacterium
ATAATATATACGTTATTTCAGGCCAATCTTGTTTATCAATCCTCTGCATTGCCCGATACCCTTATGATAGGTTTCTCACCCAGTTATAAAAGTTCGTTAGCTCGGGTAGGCAGTACATTATATTTGGATGATGTAGCATTAACAGGTTGGGTGGGTATTGAAGAGAAGAACATTTACAGTGATAAAGTTCAACTGTTTCCAAATCCGGCAACAGATGTAATAAATATAAATGCAGAGATTGATGAGGCAGATAATATTCAACTAATAGATGTCTCGGGTAAGGTGATGGGTAATTATAAAATTCAAAATTACAATGCGAATATTAATACTGCTTTATTTGCAGAAGGTATTTATTTTTATGAAATTCGTGATAGAAAAAACAAGTCACTTTTTATAGCGAAATTCAATGTGGTTAAATAAAAAAATGGTCAGCTAGAGAATTTTGAGAATCTCCAATTCTACAAATCGAAAATTATCAGCATGGATACAAGGAACATTAATAAAGTTTTTTTAAGTTTAAACAGATCTGAACAAAGTAAGAACCAAAAAAGGTTAATTATAACCTTGCAGCGTGCCGGTTTTTTATTTTCTTCTCCCATAATCGAAGGTTCATTTGAATCAGATATTGAAAGTATCAGGAGTACAGGAAATAATTTGGAAAATGTTGAACTTGAAATTCAAAATTCATTTTGCTCCATTCATTTTATTGAAAAAAAACAATTCGAATATCGTGATGGAATTTCGGTGACTGAGTACCATTTTAATGAAGCTCGCAAAAAAATCGAAAAAGACGAAAGATATAAAACGTTTATATGGATGCCCGGTAAGTTTGACGATTCCGATGCTGATAAAAGACAATTGGATTTTATTAATCGCCTACAACATCATTTATCCAACAATATGATTCTATCTCGGGTGCCTTCTGCAATTCAGTTTGTAGAAGATGTTCGACTTATCCTTGAGCAACAAACAAAAAAAGTGTTTGACACAGAATCTGCGGATGTTTTTTTGATAGTTAATCAAACGGATGAGAAGGATGCTGATCGAATACAAATGATGCTTTCAGGTATTTTAAAATTAGTTAAACTGGTAATAGTGCAGAATTCAGATATTGACTATGAAGAATATGCTGCCCAACAAATGGATGTGAGCAAACTTTCAGTTATTTATTATAAAAATGCCTCAGACTGGGCACTTCCGTTTGCCCAACAAATATGGAAAAAAGTTGGAGGGGCATCAGCAAAATCTCCGATACTTTATATTAGTGATGCAGATGCCATTGGTAGCGGAACAAAAGGTTTCATAGCCCCCAAAGTTTCGTGTTATAATCTTCCATGCGAGCTGATCCCTTTGGAGATCAAGGTGCATTTTGATTCTTTGAATGATACATTAAAAAAAGCAATTTAACTTTTTAGCAGTAAGCAATAACCAATAACCAATGACCAATGAACCAATGACCAATGAACCTCTTAGTCCCGAACAATTAATAATAGAAAAACAAAAACTGGATCTTTTAAGGCAGGAGCTTGAAGAAAAGAACAAGCAAATGTGGGCAATGTCGGAAACTGTATATAAAGAAAAAAAGAAAATAGAGGAGCAATTAAAAGAGATCCTTCAAGAAAAATCAGCACTCGAAACTCAAAAACAACAAAACGAAGAAAAAGTTAAGATGCTTTGGGAACAAAGTACTGCAATACATCATGAAAAAGATCGCATCGATAAATTAAAAACCCAGGTTGAATATCGGCATAAAGAAATAATTGATAGCGTACATTACGCAAAAAAAATCCAGCAAGCCATACTTCCTTCCCAGGAATTGATAAACTCATTTCTTCCGGATTCTTTTATTTTTTTTAAACCAAAAAATATTGTGAGTGGAGATTTTTACTGGGCACATCAGGTGGACGAAAATCAGGTGTTGTTTGCAGCAGTTGATTGCACCGGACATGGTGTGCCGGGGGCGTTCATGAGCATTATGGGGTACCACCTGCTTGAACGAGTGGTAATGGAACAAGAACTGTTGGAACCTGCGCTCATTTTAAATGAATTGAGTAAGTCGGTTGTAAAATCCTTAAAACAAACTAATGAGTTGGGTTCCGTTAAAGACGGTATGGACATAGCTTTGTGTAAGATCGATTTTAAAAACTATGAATTAGAATATGCCGGAGCACACAATTCGTTTTATCTGATCAGGAATGGAGTGCTCACAGAAACAAAAGCCGACCGCAAATCTATTGGGATCTCACTTTCAAAATCCGAATTTTTTCAAAATCATAAAATAAAGTTAGAAAAAGGAGACTGCCTGTATGTATTCTCTGATGGGTATGTGGATCAGAAAGGTGGACCGGATAATAATAAATTTTTTTATCAGCCATTTAAACAATTGTTAATTGATATTCATCAGATGAGTATGCAGGAGCAAAAACAAAAGTTAGAAAAAATAATTTCTGCTTGGAAAGGCGACAAAGAACAAATTGATGATATGCTTGTGATGGGAGTGAGGGTGTAGGAGGGTTATGTTGAGAATGTGAAAATGCTAATTTATTTTTTTTTATTATCAAATTGTTGAATTATCAAACTATCAAATTGTTTCTACTGTTGAATAAATTCAAAAGGGATATTAACCAGTCTTGCAAATTCTTCTCCTGATTCCTTCATGTCTTCATCTTTTGCCTTGTAATACCAAAGTACCTTTATTTGGGAGCCATTGACAAA
>JAIOQD010000781.1 GCA_021413595.1 Bacteroidota bacterium
AGATCAGCAGCATGACATATTTCTTTTCAATTTTATCGGCGAGCTCCACTAAGGTATGTCCAAACACATCCTGGTATTTTGGAGGTTGTGGTTGATCTGATTTCGATTTAACAATTTCACCGGTTACCTTATCAAACAAACCGGGAGCATGCCATTTGGTTTGATCTTTTTCGGCCGGTGCATAACCTTTACCTTTTACTGTAACCACGTGCAATAATTTAGGACCGGGAATGCGTTTCAAATCATTCAACACCTTTACCATATGGTTTACATCGTGCCCGTCAATAGGACCAAAATAACGGAAACGCAAACTCTCAAACATATTGCTATCACGGAGTAAACCACTTTTCATGGTTTCCATCACCTTGCCTAAAATATCCTGAGAAATTTGACCCACCTTGCTCAGTTTATTGAGCGCCTTCCACACATCATCTTTAAATTTATTATAGGTAGGAGAGGTGGTGATATCGGTTAAATATTCTTTCAATGCACCTACATTGGGGTCAATGCTCATGCAATTGTCGTTCAGTATCACCAATAAATTAGAGTTAGTGATGCCTCCATGATTAAGCGCTTCAAAGGCCATTCCCGCGGTCATGGCTCCGTCACCTATCACTGCAATGTGCTGGCGTTCTTTTTCTCCTTTATATGCCGATGCAACAGCCATGCCTAAAGCAGCCCCAATAGAAGTGGAAGAGTGACCTACTCCGAAAGTATCGTATTCGCTTTCCGAACGTTTCGGAAAACCACTGATACCATTATAAAGGCGATTTGTATGAAAGTTTTTTCTTCTTCCTGTTAAAATTTTGTGGCCATAGGCCTGATGTCCAACATCCCATACCAATTGATCGTAAGGGGTATTGAATACATAATGCAAAGCCACAGTAAGCTCAACCACACCAAGGCTTGCACCAAAGTGTCCGCCTTTTTGCGATACCACATCAATAATAAACTGACGGAGCTCATTGCTAATCTGTGGAAGATCCACTTCTTTAAATTTTCTTAAATCACTTGGGTATTCAATTTTATCAAGTAATTCACCAGCCTTAAATTCCATTAATTAGTTTTGATATAAATCCAGAACAAAGATAATTTATTTAATTTGATATTTTATTAAATGGAATGTGATGAATTATACTGCCACAAACCAGCACTTCGTAAAGTGTTTTAAGTGCTTTTCTGCATTTAATTTCATTGATAACAAGTGTAATTTGGGCATTTTTTTTACAATTTGATCAAACACGTGATTATCAACGCACACTAATTGATTTTATTTAATCAAAAGAAAAATAAATATTCCAATTAACAAAATGGCAATAATAACATATTTTAAAAAGAACCTTTGAACAGCTGCCGCTTTTTGCTCATTGAGATTTCCTCTCTCCAATCAAGCTGCCCTTCCTTATTGTAGCCGACACTTTATCCATCTTGCTCTCCATTTTCATTAATGCTTTGATTGTTTATCATAAGATACTTTCTTTACTATTACAATGAAACAAAAATAATAATAAATATCAGTTTTCAAAATATGTTTGTAAGAAAGGGTATAAGATTTTTGTTGTGATTCAAAAACAAAATACCCGCTCCATTCACTTGAAAAATTGAATTGAACATTTCTTTGAGAAAAGGCTCCCAAAAAGAGGATATCATCAAAAATATTTTATCTTTGTATAAATAAACAAATAAATAAAAATTTGAAGTTCAGCGATTTTAATTTTGAGAGTAACCTTCAGGAAGGCCTCGATTCAATGGGGTTTAATACCCCAACCCCAATACAACAACAAGCAATACCGATCATACTAAGTAAGAGGGATTTAATAGGTTGTGCACAAACAGGTACAGGTAAAACGGCTGCTTTTTTGCTTCCGATATTAAATAAGTTGGCAAAAAATCCAACCGATAATACCAATACATTGATTATTGTTCCTACACGTGAGTTAGCTTTACAGATAGATCAAGCCTTACAAGGTTTTTCTTATTTTACATCTGTAAGTTCCCTTGCTATTTATGGAGGAAGTGACGGAAGTAGTTTTGAGCGTGAAAAACGTGCATTATCAGAAGGTGCAAATATTATTATTGCAACACCGGGCCGTTTGATGGCACATTTAAATATGGGTTATGTGAAGTTAGATAAATTGGAACATTTGATACTGGACGAAGCCGATAGAATGTTGGATATGGGCTTTGTTGATGACATTTTAAAAATAAGTAATTATCTGCCAAAAGTTCGTCAAACATTAATGTTTTCTGCTACCATGCCACCTAAGATCCGTACTCTGGCAAATTCACTTTTAGTAAATCCGGAACAGATCAGCATCTCCATTTCTAAACCTGCTGCAGGTGTAATACAGGGCGCTTATTTGGTATATGATACGCAAAAAAATAATTTAATAAAATCACTGCTCGAAGGGAAAGATCTGAGTAGCGTTATCATTTTTGTTTCAACCAAAATAAAAGTGAAAGAGTTAGAGCGCGATTTGCAAAAAGCAGGCTTAAAAGCAAAAGCAATACATTCTGATCTAGATCAACCGGAGCGAGAAGAGGTGCTGCGTAATTTCAGAAGCAAAAAATTGCAGATTTTGGTTGCTACCGATATTCTTTCCCGTGGTATTGATATTGAAGATATTGGTTTAGTGATTAATTATGATGTTCCGGGTGATGCAGAGGATTATATCCATCGTATTGGCCGTACAGCACGTGCTGCAGCTACTGGTGTGGCATTAACATTTATTAATGAATACGATCAACAAAAATTTTTGCAAATTGAAACGCTGCTTGAAAGTGAGGTAAAAAAGCTACCGTTGCCCGAAAGCCTTGGTATCGGTCCTGTTTATTCACCCGAAATAAAAAACAAAAGACCTTTTGTTAAGAAAAAAAACAATTTTTCTAAAGATCGCAGACCAGCGAGGAGGTAATTTGACAACGTTTCAATTGAGCAGTAGGCAATGTAGCAGTAAGCGATTATTCAATTTCATAATTAAATGAATAATCTGTTGCCTATTCAACAATTGTAATAATTACTTTAAAATTGCCTACTGCAAAATTGAACAATTGTAAAATTATTTAATTAAATATCATTTTCAGATGAAAACAAAGATCTTAGTCCTAAGTTTAATGTTTGTCGTAAGTTTCAGTTTTGCGCAAACAAAAAAAGTGCATTTTGAAACCACAACTTTTGATGAAATAAAAGCAAAAGCAAAAAAAGAAAATAAATTAATTTTTATTGATGCTTACACATCCTGGTGTGGTCCTTGTAAATGGATGGCAGTCAATGTATTCACAAACGACACCGTTGCTGATTATTTTAATGCTAAATTTATCAATGCTAAATTTGATATGGAAAAGGGCGAAGGTATTAATATTGCAAAACTATATGAAGTGCAATGCTACCCCAATTTATTATTTATTGATGGTGATGGTAAGTTGATACATCGTGGAGCAGGAGGTTTGAATGCGAATAAATTCATTCAGTTAGCTGAGGATTCCTTTAACCCTGAAAGAAGGTTTTCTAAATATAAAGATGAGTACCCATTAAAAAAAACGGACCCAATTTTTTTAAGAGAATATGTTGAAGCCGTTTCTAAAACCTGCCTTAGCACAGATGGTCCGGTTCAGGATTATTTCAAAACTCAAAAGGGTGAAGTACTTGCCAGTAGAGCCAATTGGAACATGATCAGAGAATATAGTTCAGACTATAAAAGCCCTGAATTTGTTTATTTGTTAAATAATGTAGAAACGTTTAATAAGGCATATACAACCGATTCGGTAAATTCAAAAATTA
>JAIOQD010000782.1 GCA_021413595.1 Bacteroidota bacterium
GGTTATTACATCTAAATTGATAATACCCGGACCATTGATTGTAAATGTTATAGCATTTGCTGTAATACTCACACCCGAGATTGAGCTAACATCCCTACCAGCGGTAAAAGTAACGCTACCTGTCCCTGCTAAAAATTCGAAATTAGTGGGCGCTGAAAGAGTGAGTGTGCCAAACCCTGAAATATCATTGTTTGAAGTTTCAGTTATAATAATATCTCCCAAATTGCTATAAGCAGTAGGGAATGAACAACCAGTAATTATTGGTAATGTGGGAACTGTTATAGTTACTCCCGCAAACGCATTATTAAAACCAGCAGACAGGATTAAAATGGCGGTAATGAGCCCCATTTTAGCAGTTGCAAGTGTTTTAATAATACTGTTTGGACAGTAGTTTTCTTTCATTTTAGAAAATATATTTTACAATTATTCTATGTTTTTAAGATCAGAAGAATAAAATAACTGAAAATAAAAAAACAGCAAAAAACCTCATAATACCCATTGCACTTAAGGAACAGGTAATATAAACTTTCTCATTTGCCATTGTGCCTTCCGTTTTACGTAAAACCACAAAAAGAGTTACATACAAACTTGCCTCCAAACTTATGTAAAAAAAAGGAAAACAACAACGTTTATTTCAGACAGTTTTAAAGTTAAAATGTTAGAAAGTATGCGTTAAAATGAATGGTTAAAGAAGGTATCCCTTGGGGTGTAATACTGGACTCTTACCGGGACCTCAATAGGATTGTTTCTATAAACATGAGATGCCACTGGCATCAACCTGTTTTAGTCTCGCCAAAACTTATAAAAAAAACAAATTAAACCCGCATACCAAACAGTTACAGCAAAAAAACAACAAAGCAAGTTGCAATTTGTTATTTTATTAAAGTAAAAAAAATTGGGTTCGGAAAGCTGGAAAAACATTTTAAAGCTTGTTGGAGAAGTTGAATTTTCAATTTATAGTCAAAAAATTTAGTCCCGAATTTACAGTTCGAACACTTTGATATTGACATTAATTTATTTACTTTGCACTACATTTTTTATTTTGAGTAAAATAATTACTAATCGAAAAAAATTAGCAACGTGAAGATTTTTACATTTATACTAAGCATTTTCTTTTTAAGTTCAACCGTATTATTTGCAGGCGGTTTTCAGGTTAATCTTCAGGGTCAAAAGCAATCGGGGATGGGGCATACAGGTACAGGATTGCTGCTGGACAATTCAAGTATTTTATTTAATCCGGGGGCTGTTTCCTTTTTAGACTCTTTGAGAGGACTCTCATTTGGAGCAAGTCTGATTTTTCCAAGAACAATTTATTTAGAGCCCTATCCGGGAACCTATACCGCAAGTATTGAATCTCATGTAGGAACACCAATTACAGTATATGCTGCTTTTAAATTCAAAAAAATAGATAAGCTGAGTGCGGGAATAGGTATTTACAATCCTTTCGGAAGCAGATTGGAATGGGCTGATGACTGGAAAGGTCAATTTTTGATCCGAGAAATTGATCTGAAAACATTTTTTATTCAGCCGACTGTATCCTATAAAGTAAATGAAAAGCTAGGTATTGGTGCCGGTTTTGTTTTTGCTACGGGTAGTTTTAGTTTACGTAAAGGTGTTCCAATACAAGACAGTTTAGGAGATTACGGTGAAGGAAATTTAAAGGGTAATGCCAGTGGAATTGGGTTTAATGCAGGTATTTATTTCAAAGCATCTGAAAAATTTTCAATCGGTATTGATTATCGTTCGCAAGTAAATGTAAAAGTTGAAGAAGGTACTGCCGAGTTCACTGTACCTAATTCAGTGGCAGAATTTTTCCCTCAAACAACTTTTTCTACTGAATTAAAATTACCCCAGGTAGCTACTTTAGGATTTGGTTATGTGCTTAATAGCAAGCTAAAGCTAGCATTAGATGTAAATTATATAGGGTGGAAATCATACGATTCATTGATCATTAATTTTGAACATAATACCGATAAACTTGCCGATATTCATTCTGCACGAATGTATGAAAATGTGTTTATTTTTCGAATTGGTTCACAATACCAATGGACAGATAAATGGACCGTTCGGTTAGGTGCTTATTATGATATGACACCAGTTAAAGCAGGCTATCTGACACCAGAAACCCCAGATGTGAATAAAATTGGAATTACTTCCGGTGCTTCATTCCGGGTAACTAAAAAAGTTCATCTTGATCTATCACTGCTTTTCATAGAAGGTATAAAACGTACAGATACTAATATTGAAACTCAATTTAGCGGAACTTATAAAAGCAGAGCTGTTATACCTGGCTTTGGCCTTCAGTATCTTTTTTAATCAAATCCTTTTGAAACCAAGCTGTACAACACCTAAATGTAAATCCACCACTAAGGCACTAAGAACATTAAGTTCCACAAAGTTTTATGTTTTTTTTCTGTTTTTCTGCTCGCCTTCTATGTAATACAATTCAATTATTAAAATCCTGTTCAATAAATTATCACTGTTATTAAAACTGTTGATAATCAAGAAAAATATGTTGGATGCATTATTTCTTATGGGTTAAATTTGATGCTGAATTTTAATATACATTTTGAAAAAATATTTTATAATACACTTTTGGTTATTTGCAATTTTTAATTGCAAATCACAAATCATCAACAATAAAGCCGTGGATATTGCTGTTGGTTCAACCAACTTTAATGCTGAGCGAATTAAAAAAAACAAGATCAAAAGCATTTCTATATTTATCGTTGATAAACCTGATGGCACTGTAATTATTGATAAAGGTGCGAGCAAGGGGTATGAATTTGACGAAAATGGGAATATTAAACGTTATTACTTTACTGTTTTAAACAAAACCCAAACAGAGGAGATTGAACTACCTGCAATTAAAAAAAAGGGTCGAATAATCCGACCTGCGAGAATGCGCACCAATACCAAATACATAAACGATACTGTTTCCATAAATGTATTTTATGATGCTAAAAATCGCATTATTACTAAACGTGTAAAATCAGG
Source organism: Bacteroidota bacterium (assembly GCA_021413595.1). Lineage (GTDB taxonomy): Bacteria > Bacteroidota > Bacteroidia > 2-12-FULL-35-15 > 2-12-FULL-35-15 > 2-12-FULL-35-15. Next base: position 2,998 of record JAIOQD010000782.1, read on the forward strand.
AGATTACTACGATGCCTATTATTATGAATACAATGAGCATGGTCAGATAAAAAAGGAATTGCATTGTAAAGAAACGAATGTAAGCGAAAACAAAAAAGAATTCAAGATGGGTGTACAGAATATTTTATCATCTGAAACATTTGAATATACAGTACTTACACCTACTCAAATAAAAAAAAGATGTTTGAACGATGAAGGACGAGAATATAAAAAAGCGATTATTAATTATGATATTAAGGGCAATAAACTTTCTGAAACGTATGAATTTATGGTTAGTTGGATGCGGCAGGAAACAACCTATCAATATGACTTAAACGAAAAATTGCTAAAAAGAACTTATCAAAGTAATGAAAGCGGTGAAGTAAAAACATTTTCTATTTTTGAATATACTAAAAATGACGTTTTAATTACTGAAACTATATTTAAAAATGATGTACTCACTGATGAAATCAATTACTTGTATGATGAAACAAATACACTTGTAAAATCGGAAGTTAATCGGGATCACAAAAATGCTTCCATTGCTATTGTGAAGTATTTTTATACATTTTATTAAAGATCGGCCTTCTTTTTCCCAGCAACAAAATCCTTTAAATAAAAGGGTTCAAAATAAGCAACATCTTCAAACTCTTTATTTACAAAGGCCTTCTCAGAGAGAGAAATCATATTTTTTGCTGAAGGATAAACATCGTCAATAAAAATTGCATTTTTATTGGCAGACAAAACACTTTTACATTTCGCAGCTCCGTCACCGAAAAAATAAACCACCTTGTTATTTAACAGATCAGAAAAAGAATGTTCATCAATTATTTCAGCAGTTGTGGGTCTAATTTCATTATTTAAGGAATCGAACATAGCGCAGTAAACTTCCATTCTGCGGGCATCAAGCATTGGACAAAAATACACATCTTCCCTCCCCTCTCCGAAAGAGAGAGAGCTGCTAGGAGAGTTAAGTTCATATTGCATTGAAATTATCTTAGTCCCCTCTCCTTCAGAGAGGGCTAGGGAGAGGTATTGTAACGTATTAACAGCGATCAAAGGTTTATTTAATGAATAACACAAGCCCTTTGCAGAACTAACGCCAATGCGTAATCCGGTATAAGACCCGGGACCTTTACTGACAGCGATTGCATCAATATCGGTAAGTTTAACCTTTGCCTGTTTTAAAACATCCTGAATAAACAATGTAAGATTTTCTGCGTGGGAATAGTCGCCATTCTGTTCTTTTAAAGCAAGCAACTTGCCATCTTTAGAAAGAGATACGCTACAAACCGTTGTTGCTGTTTCCAGATTTAATATTAAAGCCATTTGAAAGCCCCTCCCACCCTCCCCAAAGGGGAGGAATTGCATTGTGTTATACTAAATGAATTTATTAAAAATTATTCCCAATTTCACCTCCTCCCCTTTTGGAAGGTTGGGGAGGTTTTTTTATTTTTTAGTCCCACTAAACAATTCAGATTTATCAACTTTCTTAACTTCTGTCCCTTCTTTCAATTGTTTGGCTATAGCGCTGTATGGCCCTGAAATTAATTCATCGCCTTCTTTTACTCCTGCCATAATTTCTATGTAATTATTATCCTGAATACCTGTTTTTACTTTCACCTTTTTAGCTTTACCTTCACTATACACAAAAACACATTCTTCAACTTTTAGTATATCCTTCAGATCATTCTTATCATCATTGTTTGTATTATTTACAACAATTCCCTGTTCACCTTCTTCGTCTTCACCCTTCACATTTTTAGCGATGAATGCGCTGCTATCTGTACGAGTGGTTACTGACTGGATAGGCACTGTAATAACACCCTTTGCTTCTTTCGTTTGTATATCAACAGTTGCGCTCATTCCTGGACGGAACGGAGCACTGTTCCTATTTGAGGTTATCAGATCCTGATATGACTCCTGTAATATTCTAATCTTAACAGTGAAATTTGTAACCTGTTCAGCAGTTACACCTGTGGTATTTGCCGAATTTGCTATCTCCGTTACAATACCTTTAAATTTCCGGTCGATATAGGCATCTACTTCAATTAACGTAGTGTCGCCACTTTGTACACGAACAATATCATTTTCATTCACATCCACACTTACTTCCATTTCGTTTAAATTGGCAAGCCGCATGATCTCGGTACCTTCCATTTGAGCAGTACCAACAACGCGTTCGCCTTTTTCTCTATTTAATTTTGAAACGGTTCCACTAACAGGAGAAAAAATAGTTGTTTTAGCAAGATTATCACTTGCTTCTTTTAATGAAGCCTCGGTGCTTTTCACATTAAAATCCGATGCATTTACATTTTCTTCGGCACCTTTTACATCAGCAACTGCACCATCAAAAGCGGCTTTGGAAACATCAAACTCCGACTGTGAAATTGCGCCTTGCTCAAGCAATTTTTTGTTGCGCAAAAATGATGACTCGATATTTACAAAGGAAGCCTTCATCTGCTCCAAACGGGCTTTAGAATTTGACAAATTAGCCTTTGCTCCATTTAAGGTAGCAACCATTCTGGTTAAATTAGATTCGTATATCAGAGGGTTAATTTTACATAATATTTCACCTTTTTTTACCTGATCGCCTTCCTTAACAAACAGTTCCACTATTTCACCCGAAACATCAGAGCTTATTTTCACT
>JAIOQD010000783.1 GCA_021413595.1 Bacteroidota bacterium
TTCAGTAAGTAGAGAAATAAAAAAATCCCCACCACAATATAGTACAAAAAGGAGTCCACCAATTTGTGGGACTCCTTTTAATAATGTTTTTTGGAGCAATGGCGAATTATACTCCTGTAAATAGTGTTTTTTAAATTTAATGGAAAGCAACCTACGGTGTGTCGTAGATAAATTCCTATTGTACCAGAGAAATGTGGGGAACAAAGAACAACAAAAAAACCGTAAACGCTTTATTATTAAAGGTTTACGGTTTTTTTTAAGTGCGGATGAAGGGACTCGAACCCCCACGCCTTGCGGCACCAGATCCTAAGTCTGGCGCGGCTGCCATTACGCCACATCCGCATTTAATTTCTAATAGGGATGCAAAGATAGTTTTTTTAATTATATAAGTAGCATATAATGAAAAAATCTTTAGGCTATTATTTTACGAGTTATGATTGGTTTATATAACTAAAAAACAGTAACTTACAACGACAAAGTGTAATTTGACTCTGGGAAGTAAATTTAAAAGACGAAATAATTTGTGCCATCTTAAACCAAGTACAATTTTATGAATTTCCATTTTCAAATGGAATCCCATTTTAAATAACTCCCAATAATCTTAATAGTATCAAAACTAGTGCAACTACTAAAAAAAGATAGAGTAAACCTCCTAATCCCCACCCACCGGTGAGAAGTGAAAGAAGCCACAATACTAATAATACAACTATAATTGTCCATATCAAGCTCCCTCCACCATGAGAATCGTCAAGACTCTCGGCTGATAATTTATGCTGAGATATTGCTTTTTTCAGTGAAAATGGAGATTTTACCATCCTGTTAACAGATGAAACAACTTTTGACATTGGTTTTGAAGTAGTTTTATTCAAATGAGTAGTTTCTTTATTATTTACAACATTTGCTTCATTTGTAGCCTTAATAGTATTTTCTGAGCTATTGTTATCTAAAAATGAAATCGGCTTAGGTTTGATGTAATTTTCGCCTGAAGATTGTGTTGATGCATATTCCGGTTCTTCAAGGTGTGTATTTTCAATTGTTACAATCTCAGCTGTTTTAGCTTTTGAAGGTTTACCGGAAACTTCCAGATTATAACCATTTCTATAATGGCGTTTGGTCAAAGAAACACCTACTGTTTGATTACAAGAAGTAAAAAAAATGCTTGTAGCAACACAAAATGTAATAAGAGTGAATATTTTTTTCATGCTATTTTTAATTTTAAATTGTTTAATTTATATCGTTTAACTTATGTTGTAAAAGTATTTCCATTACCTAAATTTTTCAATTTATATTCGGTGAAAGGGTGTTTTTGATAGCCGAGAAATTCAGGTTTGATATTTCGTTTATTCCGATAAACAGTAGAGTTGTTTAATTATTCAAATCAAGGGATCTTCTTTCCTGGCAAGTCATTCAGACTATATAATGAGCCTTCCAAAACAAAAATTAAAGCAAAAATTAATAATAATCAACTATTGTGGGCTTTGAAATAGCAAAGTTTCTCACCTTGAGTGTAAAGCTGGTGACGGGGTTAAATTTATAAAAACGAGTATTTCCATCCGGTAAATTAGGATAAATACCATAAGTAATTTCGAAACTTGCATTGAGCAAGTTTTCATTCCGAATGAGTAAACCCACAGAATATGCCTGATAAATAATACTTTGAAATAATTTAACTTTATTGGTTTCCAGTAAACCACCCGCAACTAATAAAAGTGGTGCAAATCGAAAACCAATAATATTATACGGTGCATAAGCAACTGCTTCGAGGTTTAAAACCATTTTTGTCCTACCTAATAACGTACCGTTATTAAAACCATACATTTCATCAGGACGAAGTGTGATCTTTTCAGCT
>JAIOQD010000784.1 GCA_021413595.1 Bacteroidota bacterium
TAAAGAATACAAAGGAAGCCATGCTAAACTGCCAGTCCCGATGGATACCAGTGGTTTCAGTATGCATAAGAATCCGAAACAAGCTCGGAATGAACTTCGCTTCAACAAAGTACTTTTAACATAACACCAACTTTCAAATAAGATACAAATGGTGATTTGTAACACGGCTCTTTGTTATTCCAACAAAAAAAATATATATTTACTGATAAATGTATCAAACTCTAATTAAAATCTAAAAATATGAAGTGTAAAATACTCGTTTTCGTATTGTTTATTTTTTCATTGTACAATGTAGCTATTGCTCAAAGTAAAACAGCCTTTGATTCCTACAAAGCCGAATCGGATGGGTATTTTGTTAATTTTATGGAAACCACTTCCGGTATTGTAGCTACTGATAATTATGCTTCCAATATCTACCTTTTTAGTGAAGGCAAATACACCATTTTAGCAAGTTCGCCCGGCTGTGGGCGGTATATGCAACTTTCGCCTGATAAAAAAAGCATTGGGTTTAAATATATTCAAACTGATGGTAAACAAGCTCCTGCTTTACTAAATATTCAAACAAAATCAATTACTTTATTACACGCTCCTGTTGATTTATGTGGTCAGGTAAGTTTCTCCTACAATGGAAAAACAGCTTTTACAATTGGTAATGAAATACTTATTATTGAAGGCAATAATTCTATTAATTATTCCTTAGCTTCATACGTTAATATAGCTCCCATATCACCAGATGGAAAATTCGTATGTTATAACGATGATCACGACCAATTGTTTTTATTGAATTTGTTGAACAAACAGGTTATTAAATTAACCTCAGGTGTAAAAGGGAATATATATCCGGTATGGTCGCCTGATGCTTCTAAATTAATGTATTCCTCCATTTCAGGTGAACTTTATATTTATGACCTACAAAATCAAACTACCACTTTTATTTTTGAAGGGCAGTATCCTTCCTGGACGGGTGATTCAAAGCATATTGTTTTTACAAAAACCGAAACAACCGATCTGCAATTTATCGGTTCTGATATATACAAAGCAAACGCAAATGGTTCCGAAATAAAGAATATCACCAATTCTCCTGAAAATTTCGAGATGGCTGCGATCCAATCCGGTGACCACCTGATTTATCAAAGTTTAAATAAGAGAACTGTAACCATTCAATCATCAACAACAAATGGGTCATTGTCGGCTCAACTTATTTTTAATTCAGAAAATCCTTTAACCATAAGTAATCAGGGTTTTCAAAAATCAATGCAATCCGAAACACATGTACCGGGAATAGTACCATACATTAATCAGGTGTATGACACCCCCGAATGGCACTATGGCTACGGTTCCTGTGCAGCCACTTCCGCTATCATGGCTGTTGCGTACTTCAACAAAATCCCAAAATGGCCTATAACTACAAGTAATGGCGTTGGCAACCATACAAGTGAATACGGGGCGTATGTGGCGGATAAATACCGTTTAAATCAAATTTATTATCAGGATGTATCAACAACAGGTGGTGGTGAAAATGCCTGGGGTGGTTATGGTTACACTTGGACAGGTTCGTATAGCCCACATTCGAGAATGCAACAATATATTTCGCAACATTATATTACTTCTGTTCAGGAAGACGCGGATAATTATGCTAAAGCTTTAGCACAAATAAATAGTGGTTACCCCTTCCCTATCTGCAATTTGCTCAGTTCTTCCGGACATTTGACATTAGCGGTTGGCTATGTAGTAGGCCAACACACGATCATTTTTAACGACCCTTACGGAAACAAGAACAATGGAGCATGGCCCAACTGGTATGGACAAAATGCGCATTATGATTGGCCGGGTTATAATAACGGTAATCAAAACCTGAATACTGTGGCTTGGACTGTGACTGCTCAAGGCTCAGAAATTTCTTATAACGACACCATTATCGATGATATTTTTTACAACCATGGTTTTTACATGAACAACAGTCAGAATGGCTCTGTACAACGTTATTTTCATGATCTGAACACTGGATACAATAATCATCACTGGTACACAGGAACCGAAGCGGGAACCACGGATATAGCCTTTGTTACCTGGACTCCCAATATTGCTACTGCTGGAAACTATGAAATATTTGCTTACATCCCGGGAGGAACAAGTTCTACAGCAGTTAGTGCCAAATATAAAATTAATACATCAAGCGGTACTACCACCGTGGTAATTGATCAAAGTCAAAACAGCGCTCAGTGGGTTTCGCTCGGAATTCACAGTTTAGTGGCCGGACAAACTGATAATGTTTATTTAGGAGATGCAACCGGAATTGCATCTCAAAACATTGCTTTTGATGCAATGAAATTCAGACATTTAGGTCCTGTTGATAATATTGTACCTACCACTGCGATCGCTTCTCCTAATAATTGGAACACAACAAATTTCTCAACAACATTTACTGATGCTGATAACACAGGAGGAAGCGGAATCGATAAAAGTTTTTACCAGGTGCTCGATTACGATGGTGCCGAATGGCATGCAAATGAAGGGAATGGTTTTTTTGCAGATAATTTTGATTCCTATAATTCATCCGTATGGTCAGTTCCCACAAGCAGCGGAAATTGGCAGGTATCTGGAGGGCACTTAATACAAAGCGATTCCACTATTGGCAATTCAAATATCTACGCTTCCTTAAATCAGAACTTATCAAACCGATATTTGTACCAATTTAATGCGATGGTCGCTCCTGTAACATACGGAACCAACCAGCACCGCTTTGGGTTTCATTTTTTTAGCGATAACGGAGCCCTTACCAATAGAGGAAATTCCTATTTCATATATTTCAGACAGGAAACCAGCACACTTGAAATTTTTAAGGTAGTGAATGATGTGTTTACATTATCTAAAACAATCAGTAATGTTACTACTACCTTTGGACAATGGAACGACTACAAAATTATTTTTGATCGTACTACCGGAAAAATTGATGTGTACAAGGATAATGCATTACTTGGCTCATGGACAGATACAAACGTTTTAACCACCTTGGGGAATTTTATTTCTTTCCGTACAGGGAATTGTAAAGCCAATATCACTGAACTAAAAGTTTACAGATCAAGG
>JAIOQD010000280.1 GCA_021413595.1 Bacteroidota bacterium
AATAGCAGTAGAAAATTTATCGCCAGGAACCTGCACTTTATCACCAACGCTTAAACCGGATAATAAAGTGAGTACATTTTGATCTAAATGGTTGGCTCCTGTTACGGTTATACCACCAATTTCATATTCTTTAGGAGCAGAAAAATTAATGATTGTGGAATCAGAACCGCCAAGAGTAACTTGACCTTTTAAAGTAATGGTAAGAATCGAAACGTAAAACAGAACAGCTAATTTTTTATACATTATACTACGGAATTTACTAAGTTACGGATAACGAATCGTTACGAATTTACGAAACTGTATTTGCTATTGCCTATTGCTTAAATTGTTTAATTGTAAAATTGTTTAAACCAATTGCTCACTGGTTTTTCCAAATCTGCGTTCACGGTTTTGATAATCAAGTATTGCTTCGTACAGGTCTTCTTTTCTGAAATCAGGCCAAAGCTTATCGGTAAAATAAAGCTCAGAATAGGCCAACTGCCATAGTAAAAAGTTACTAATACGGTGTTCTCCACTAGTACGGATCATTAATTCAGGATCAGGTATATTGGCGGTGCATAAATGTTTGGCAATTGTATCTTCATTTATTTCAGATGCGGAAAGCGTTTTTTCTTCTACTTTCTTGGCAATCTCTTTTACCGCATTTATTATCTCCCAGCGTGAACTGTAGCTTAAAGCAAGCACCAAGGTCATTCGGGAATTGTGTTTGGTGTTTTCAATAGCTTCCTGCAATTCGTTGTAACAATCGGATGGCAAACTTTTCAGATCACCAATAGCTTGCAAACGGATACTATTTTTATTAAGTGTAGCTGTTTCCGCATTTATGGTATGCACAAGAAGTTGCATAAGTGCAATAACCTCTTCTTGAGGGCGGTTCCAGTTCTCAGTGGAAAAGGCATAAAGTGTAAGGTACTTTACACCAATTTCAGCAGCAGCCTCTACAGTATCACGTACTGATTTAACACCATTTTCGTGACCAAAAATACGTTCTTCTCCTTGCTGCTTTGCCCATCGTCCATTGCCATCCATAATGATAGCAATATGCTCAGGTAATTTTGCAGGATTAATTTTTTCTTTTAAGCTCATTGATTACTAATAACGAATCTATACTAATTTACGAATCTGTGTTTTTAAATTGCTCTTCAATTATTTGCTCCGGGACATTTTGGTCTTTTTTGTTTTAATTTTACTGTTATCGCTATTCCGGCAAATGTGTACCAATCTTTTGTTGTTGGGTTGCCTCGCTGACGACCTACATTACTATAGTTAGGATCAGTGCCAATGCTTGGGTCGGATAGTTGAGCTGTTAATGCCCCCCGCTTAGCAGCCAATATTGCCGGATCATAATATCGCTTGCTTACATCATCCAAATAATCGGTAAATGTTTTACGAATTCCCCATTCGAGGGAAATCCCGATATTTTTAGATAAATTAGCTTTAACTCCAATACCAAAAGGGATGGACACATCCACAAGCTTATACTTTCTTTTTGTAGCACCATTCGGCAAACCTTGTCCTTCTGTACCAAGTGGCTGCAGATCTACCCAATTATTATTGACCTGAGCCTGGGGATTGAATTTAAATCCGGCCAATCCAAAGAAAACGTAAGGGGAGAATAGTTGATCATCCTCTCCAATTTGGTAATTCAAAAAATTAAACTCCAATTGTGCTGATAACTCTGCTATGTTTGATTTAAAATGTAAATTACGTTGATGCTGTGCCGGTGAATTGGAGAAGGAGTCCTGGCCTTCTATAGAGCCAAAAAAAGCATTTGCTCTTGCTGCTAAACGTGGATTAAAATTATGCCGAAAAACAATGCCTCCTGCTGGCTTTGTAAATTGGTTAAAGTGCCCAAGCGGATTTAAATCCCCAATATAATAGGAACCACCCAAAAACACTCCAATTTCAGAACTCTTTTTCTTAGGCTGTGTATGCCCTGTAAGTGCCGAAAATAGTGCAATAATTAATATGAAAAAATGTTTTTTCAATTTCTAAACAAATTCATTAATTGATAGTATTGCAATATACATACCTAAGTAATCTGCATATAGCTATTTTTTGAGCAATAACAGGCAAATATAATGGAATTTTGCTTATTTGAAGGTGTTAAAATTAGTTAATTCAAAGCATAAACGTATTAATGCTAGAATATTGCTCAAATACAGCCAAAAACCGCTTTTTATTGCTTTTTAAGGGACTTCTTTGGGGCCGTTCTCCTTTCTTAAAAAAGAAAGGGAACGCCCAAATTAGCTTGATAAATAGCATTAGGAATACTTTAATTGCGCTTATCTAAGCCCCAAAGTAGTTTATTTCGGATGGTATTGAAGAAATTCTGATTTTCGAGTTTTATAAGATTTAGATAAAAATCCGCTTTTTTAAGGGTGAGTTCAATGGAAGAATCGATGATTTCGCTGCGTGAATCAAGTGATGCAAGATAATGGCTGCTGCGTCCTTCCACTTTAAGTTTGATCACATTGTTATCAGAAATAACCAAAGGGCGCACATTTAAGTTATGTGGCGCAATGGGCGTAATTACAAAATTTTGTGATCCCGGCATAACCAATGGTCCTCCACAGCTTAAAGAATAAGCCGTTGATCCTGTAGGCGTGGCTATTATCAAGCCATCGGCAAAATAAGAGTTGAGATAATCACCATTTATATAAGTATGAATGGTAATCATGGAGGAGCTGTTTTTTTTAAAGATCGTTAACTCATTTAATGCATAATTCACGTCTCCAAACAAATTATTAGGCGCTGTAACAGATAGTAAGGCACGTTTTTCAATGCTGAATTTTTTATGCATTACTGCCTCAATTGCATCATTGATTTCGTTTTTGGCAACATTCGCTAAAAAACCTAAACGACCTGTATTTATACCTAAAATAGGGATCCCTGTATTGCGGACGTATGTTAATGTTTCTAAAAAAGTACCATCGCCACCAAGGCTTAACATGCAATCGGTTTCCTTATTTAAGTCGGAATGAGAATTGAAGGTAGTAACAGAACCATTGACCCGTATTTTTTGCGACAGAAACTTATAAAACGGCTCATAGATAACTATTTCGGTTTTATATTCATTGAGTTTATCAAACAACAATTGAATATGTTCCGAAATGTTCTCATTATTAGAACGACCGTAAATAGCTACTTTCATCTTTAAACTTACTACAAATTACGAATTTTTGTCGAATTACGAATTTTTGTGTATGTAAACTTACTACGAATTACGAATCTGTGCGTACTCCTCAATTCGTAATTCGCTAAAATTCGTAATTCGCAGGACCCTTCTAAATATTTATATAATTCATAAAGGAATCAAAACGGTTTTTCATATCATCAGAAAATTCGCTTTGGTGAAATGATGCTTTAACAGTATAATTATAACGATTAAACGTTTGTAATATGGCTGAAATGTCGGTTTTATTGACTTTTAGCGTTACTTCAATTCTGGTGGAATCAGGAAGTGAATTTAAGTAACAACTCAATATTTTGCCATCATTGCCTTCAACGATCTGTGCAATTTGTGATAACGAATAATCGAGTATATTCATCTCAAGTACTATAATACCACCTGGTTCGCGCGTAGCAGCAAGTAATGAAAACTGTTGTAATAAACTGGATAATGGTATTAAACCTAAATAATTTTCGTTCTCATCCAATACCGGCAATACGGTAAGTTTCATATTCGAGATCATTTTAATGACCTCGTAAACATGCTGGTTTTCGCTTACGAATGGACGAATGAGTGATAGTTTGTGTTTCCCTATTTCTTCATCCGTAATATTCAGATCTAAAATATCGGTATCGGAAATAAGTCCCAAATACTCTCCGTTATTCACAATAGGAAGGTGAGTCACCTTAAATTCATCCATCCAGTTAATTACCATTAAACCGGTATCGGAAGTTTTCAGTGGTGGTATCTCGTCTGTTATTAGGTCTTTTGCTAACATATTTTTGGTTACGAATAAACGAATGCTTACTAATTTACTAATAGTATGATTAATAATAAACGAATCATTAATTAATTTATTGGTTACGGAATAAACGAAAGTTTAAAATTTGTGATTTGGTACTCTATTTTCGCAAATTCGTAAAGATTCGTTATTTGTAACCATACAAACTTACAAATTTTTTAGCTTTACACTTTATTTATGAAAGCTATGGATACAAAGTTAAGTGTAAATATCAATAAAATTGCAACCTTACGAAATTCTCGTGGTGGAAATGTTCCTGATCTGTTAAAAGTAGCATTGGACTGCGAACGATATGGTGCCCAAGGCATTACAGTCCACCCCCGCCCTGATGAACGACACATCCGGTATAAAGATGTAAGAGATCTAAAACCTTTGCTTAGCACAGAATTCAATATCGAAGGAAATCCTCGTGAACAAAAGTTCCTGGATCTGGTTTTGGAAGTAAAACCAGCGCAGGTAACGCTTGTACCGGATACTTTAGGGCAGGTAACATCC
>JAIOQD010000785.1 GCA_021413595.1 Bacteroidota bacterium
TTGGAAATTTTGTTTTACTTAATTGGGAATTTGTTTATAAAGGAAGCATCCGTGATTTTTATCCTCCTGCTGAATTTATACCGAATAAAGAAGGTGATTTTCAAATTTATGCTGAGCAGATCGGTAAACTATCTTCTGACCAGCAGCTTGAGTTGATCAATAAAATAGGGCAAAAAATAGAACCGGGAGATCTAAAAAAACATTTTGATTTCGCTTTTTTATGTTTGCACGGTCCATTTGGCGAAGACGGTAAGATACAAGGGTTGTTTGAATATTTAGGAATACCTTATTCCGGTGCGGGAATTCTGTCCTCGGCAATTGGCATTGATAAAAGCGTACAAAAACGCATGATGGTAAATGCCGGGTTTAACAGTCCTGCCTTTTTTACAATTGATAGAGAAAGCTATATTAAAGGGCATTGCCCGCCCGAACGAATGGATTCTTTCATTCGGGCAGGCAAAGGCCTTTTCGAAAAAGCAAAAAAAGAAGTTGGATTTCCAATGGTCATAAAACCCGCCAATCAAGGGTCTTCCATTGGAATTACGATTGTGCATGATGACGACAATTCTAAATTTATGGAAGCCATTGAAAAGGCTTTTTTCACAAAATGGGTGGATGCAAGCGATTGGAAAAAATTAAGCGCTGAACAAAAAAACGAGTTAATTCGTGTACTTGCTGATATTCGTGAAGGAATCGGTATGCCAGTGCGAGTTGAAAGTTCAAAGTTGAAAGTTGAAAGTTCGCACGCCCAAACTAAAATCTGCTATCATCCTCAAGATTTAATTGAGTATTTAAACAAACTTTTTGAAACCGAAAAAGAAGGAGCTGTTCTGGAAGCTCTTGATGGTGAAAGTAAAGTTCTTGTTGAAGGTTTTATTGAAGGGAAAGAATTTTCTTGCATTGTACTTCAGAATACGGACGATCTGCACAAAGAAAAAAAATTAAAGGCTGAAGTTATTGCATTGCCGCCAACAGAGATCAGAAAAGGAAAAGAATTATTCGATTATCGTTCAAAATATTTACCCGGACTTTCCCGTAAGATCACGCCTATTAATCTACCCAATGATCAAATACAAGCGATACGCAAAGAATGTGAACGTTTGTTTTACGCTTTAAATTTTGATGTTTACGCAAGGATCGATGGCTTTATTTCAAATGAAGGAAAAATATTTTTGAACGACCCGAATACTACATCAGGAATGATGCCTTCATCTTTTTTCTTTCATCAAGCCGCAGAGATCGGTTTGAACCCATCACAATTTTTAACATATATTATTCGCACTTCGCTTGCTCAGCGAATTATTGCCAGCAAAAACAGCGGAGCATTTGATAGTTTGTTATTAGCATTAGACAACTCCATTAAAGAAGATAAGGTCGCAAAACTCAATAAAATTAAGGTGGCTGTAATTTTGGGCGGCTATTCTTCCGAGCGACACATTTCTGTGGAAAGTGGAAGAAATATTTATGAAAAATTAGCGTCTTCAACAAAATATGAACCGATCCCGGTATTCCTGACAGGTGATGCCGATGAACATATTATGTATCAGATCCCAATAAATATTTTGTTGAAAGACAATGCCGATGATATAAAAGATAAGATCGAAAATTACAAGATACACGATTTGGTTAAACAAATTATAGAGGAATGTTCCGACATTACTACAAAATATTCAAGTACAGATAATTTAGCTAAACCAAAGCGCTTAAGCT
>JAIOQD010000661.1 GCA_021413595.1 Bacteroidota bacterium
ACCCTTTAAATAAAACCCAATTTCGTCATCATTTTTATAATGAATAAAACTATTTATAAAGTTTAAAGCTGACTCATATTCCCTGCTTATCCAATGAATGTAAGCTTGAATCAAATTCAATTGATAAATATTACAATTAAAAGTTTTACTTTTTAATAAGCTTTTTTTTAAATCTCTTAACAACCACCCCCCAATTCCACAATCACAAACAATATTTTCAAATCCTAAAAAAATATTTTTATATGCTGCTCTAAAATTATGCTGTAAGATATTTTGATTGGCTCTTTTTAAATATTTTTTACCAACAAAGTCTAAGTCTTGCTCTTGAATTAATCTGAGAGTGTCATGGACTTCTTTTAATTGGATAGATTTATTTTTTGTTTTTAGTATGGGTTTCATTTTTTGTTTTGCAAAGGTTACATAATGGCTGTTGACAGCAGAAAAATAGTTTAGTCATACAAACTATAGCAATTCAAATTATTTACTTTTTCCCTTCTTTTAAACCATTCAACTCTGTTTGAAGTTCTTTTTAAGTAATAAAGAATAATCCATAATCGTTTTTTTTAGTTTTAAAAACTCCTTTACTCTTTCGTCTTTTTTAGATTGCTAATTTCAATTTTAAGCAATTCAATTTCGCTTTTTAATTTTGTATTCTCGCTTTGTAAATCCAATTCTTGCCAACTTTGAAATTTGGAATATTTATACAATTCATCTAAAGTCCTTTGGACAATAATAATATCATGAGCGGTTAACTGACTGTCCGTTCCAAGTCCAAGTCTTAAAGGTTAAAATATAAAAGTCTGAAAGCCCTATAAACAAAGGTCGTAACACACAGTTTGCAAAGTCAAAAACTGTAGCCCCCAAGCATATTAAATAATGGTCGTCAAGCGCAGTCAAAATAAAATGGTCTGAAAGTTTGCTTTTATTATTGAATTAACTAAATTTTGGACATTCTGTCGGGTCGTAAAACAAGCAACCTGTTGTTTCATCACCGTCACAAATATTACATGACCAACTTCTTCTATTGTTATAAATACCTCGGTCTTTTCTTAAATGCCTCTCGTACATTTCAATTTTTGTTTCTTTAGTTTTTCCATTTAAACCAATACTGATGTCTTCCATTTTAGCAATTTCCTTTTTAAATATTTCCCAATCTAAAAATACAATAGGATGACCTAAGAAGAAATCATTGCCAAACATTTTTTTTATATTAGAAAGAATGTTATCCATTATATTTTCATTTTTGGGATTCGGATAATAATGAAAGCAATATCGTTTAGCAAAATCAATAAAAAACAAACTTGCCTTTACCTGAAACTTATTCTTGCAACTTTTACAAATTACAAAATTAATCTCATCGCTTAATATTTTATTCACGGCAGACTCAGTCATATTTGTATTAATAGTGTGATAAATTTCCTGTTCTGTAATTACTTTACACTTAGGGCAAGGAATTGGATATATTTGAGTTTTACTCATTTTACTTATAAAACAAAGTCATTATTTTTTACTTGTAACTTGAGAATAAATCTAACTGAGCATATTACTGCACTAATTGATTTCATTCTTTCCAATGGATTAGGGAGTTCTTTCGTAAAGCCTAATTGAGGGACAGAATTTACAAAACTAAAACCTGCACCAAATTTTTTACTGCCAATTGGTGGGGTATTTGCAAAAATAGCTTGAAACTTTAATATCCTACTATCATCTGGTAAACGTTTCATCTTTTTTGTAAATGCAATATCAGTGCTAAGTTCTTTAAGAATAACTTGGTTAAATTCTTTTCCATTGGGCATTCCGTAACACAATTCTTCATACTTTTCAAAAAATTCTTGCAGAACACTTGCAGCATAAATAACTGCATCATTATTGTTGTGCCTTGGTAATGGCTTATGACATTCCATGCACTCACCTTCAAGTGCAAAAAAATAATCTTCTTCTCCGCAATATTGACAATGTTGCTCGCCAACTATCGAAATGGTTACATTGTGTAAATAAGGTAATAAATTCATAGCTTTTTATATTTAAGGAAAATAAATTTTCAACTCTAAATAATGTCTTTCGCAAAATGGCTAAACTATTTTAATTTCCATTCATTAAATTGAACAAGTATTGCCCCTGTCCAGTATCCTCTTTCATTAAGAGCTTTTAAAATTTCCTGTGGATTAGCACCAATTAGTTGCACAGAATTTTCTTCGATTTCAATTTCTTTCCAGGACATCCATGTTTTACAATCTTCATTAGGTAAATTATTACCAGATATTTCATTTGTAATGCCATAAAGAGAACTGTCAGATGAACAATAAAAAACAAATAATTTCATGAGTTTTTATTTTTAAGATTATAAATTATTTAAGTTAAACAACGGTCGTAACATACAGTTCGTAAAAAACAACGCTCGTATTTTTTTAAGCATTTATTTAATAGCAAAACAAAATAATCGAACAGTTTAAAGTTAAAATAATTTTTCGATGTATTGTACATAAACAAAGTACGATTCTTAAACTTGCCACCAACAATTGAATTTAGTATTATATATTTTTAGCATCTGGATTATCATTGTAGCTTGCCAAGGAATTAAAATTATAAAACAGTCAGCCCACTATGGAAAACGGACTTTGTGCGGTCGGGCAAAAGCAAATGTGGTGCAACTGTGTCGGCTCGTGGGTGGGTTGCACCTCTTTTGCTTTTGCAGAAGCGACAGCCAAACGGCTTTGCCGATTTTTTATTTCTTTGTTTTTCTTGTCGGTCATCGGTCTGTTTTCTTTTTTTTTACGGTTGCAGCCAACGGTTTGCAGCTACAAGATGTGCGGGTTTACTTGCACAAAATTGTCTTAACCGAAAAACTGAATTAAATGTACTGAACTTTATTGCAACTTTTAAAAAATAAATTTATAACGCTGAAAAAATAAAGTTGCAACTTGCAGAAACCCCGCATATCTTGTAGGTGCTGTTATGGGCAGGGCATTCTTTCTTTAAAGTTACATTTCGTAACGGTCGAAACACCTTGCAGTCTTTGTACATACAGGTCTGAAAATATAGCTATAAAACCATACGGTCAATACACCGAACGGTCTTAGCGCCCGAAAAACTAATGTTTGATAAACCACAAAATTATCTTTGGAACGTGCCCCCCCGACCGGGCTCTAAGATATGTTATAATTAAATGCTTGCATAGGTCAATTCCTTGTGATAATATGCAAAAAAATATCGCATAGAATCCAATTATAGGATTGAAAAAACCTATTGTCACCAGAATCAATGTGAAGACATTTATTATAAAATTAAATTTTGCATTATTCTTCGGTGGGTTTTTCTTTAAAAAATTATATATTAACGGAATGTAAAGCAGAATCACTAATGAAAAAAAAATGTTCCTTGCGAGAATATTGAATATGCACCAAATTAAAATACAAATTATTAACAGATGAAAAATCACTGTCGAGTATTTATCATAAAATGAAGGGGTAGAAATTTCTTTTGTCTTTTCTTTTTTGTCAGTGTCAACAACCCCATCTATAGTGGGTGAGTTTTTTGTTTGTCCCTTGTTCTGTTCCTTTTTTATTTCATAGTAAATCTTATCATATTCGGCTTCTGTTTCACAATCCAAACTTAATCGTTTAAACACTTTATCCCAATATTTAGAATCGCCTTTAATCCCTATGCAAAAATCTAAGAAGGAAGTAGAGGTTTCGTTTTTCATTACGACTTTATATAAATCTGATTCTTGAAAATCCGATATAATTCTTATAGAATTAATAAGAAAGTCAGGACTATGTTTGTCAAGTTTATCCATCTCTGCCTTTTCGTTGTCGGGGACAAAATGATTGAAATAATTAAATACAGCACCTCCATCTTCAGATGCATATTTTTTAAATTCTGTTAGGGTTTTATCGTCAATTGTGTTGGTAATATAAACCCGATATGCAGTGATTAAACGTAAAGAGTTAAGTATGTCAATAATATCGTATCCTTTCATATCAGCATAACCATATTTATCGTATAGAGGCAAATTTGGTAAGCTTTCCAGTAGACTTGCGTAAATATCAATCACCTTATCGGCTTTTGAATAATTTAGTTTAGTTAAACTCATAATTCTTTTTTAATCTCTAACAGCCAAAACACAGGTCGTGACAAATAGTGACGGTGTCTTTTATCTTATTTGTCTATCCATTTTAAATTTTAAATCACCGGCTTCATATTTGTCAAGCCAAGCATTTAAAGTTGAGTATAATTCTATAACTAAAGTGTGAAAGTTTTCAAAAGTTTTATGGTCAGTAGAGCCAGCCTCAAAGTAATTCATTTTGTTTGACATTTGCCCCAACGTAATTAAGGCAACAAAGTCTTTTGTTTCCATAACTTGGTCGAAAGTATATAACTTAGTTTTTGAATAATAAAACTTATCCATTACGTTATAAATTTCCCTCGGTAAAAAAGGATTCCCTAAAAGTTGCAGAAATTTAAAACTGTCAAAACAGTCGGCTTGAAAAAAGAAATGCTTTCTGCCGAATAACTCCTTATGCTTTTCCTTTAAATTTGTGTAAGTTAAATGATAAAGTCCCAGCCCTGTCATAAAACTATTGTTTTCTGCTTGGCACATAAAGTTAATTTCATTGTGACCAAGAAGTCCTAGTAATTCATAAACGACTTCAAGTTGTTTGTCTTTAACAGTCTTTTTAAAAGAAATTTTTCTATTAAGAATTAAAGTCACAAGGGCAAGTCCGAATGCTAAAATTGAGATTGTCAGTGTGAGAATGTCTTTTGCGTTCATTGCGATTTCAATGTTTGTCGTTTGGTGGCTCACTGGATTGTATTATTATTACTTTTTTGATAGTCATTAAGTTGTTTTCGGTCTGCAAAAATTAAAATTGTCGAACGGGAAGCTTCTTTCCGTTTTTTTTCTTTTTTGCCTTGCCCATAACGTTTTGCAGCTACAAGAAGTTGGCGATTTCGAAGC
>JAIOQD010000662.1 GCA_021413595.1 Bacteroidota bacterium
AGCAATATTTTTTATTATTGGTTTAATTTCTGCGGCATACCCAAGTGCTGATGGTGCTTTAACAGCATTAACCAGCGTATTTTGCATTGATTTTTTAGGGTTGAAAGACAATCAACTAAAATCAGAGCAAGAAAAAATTAAAATCCGTCATACCGTTCATATCACTTTCGCTTTTCTATTATTATTGGTAATTGTAATTTTCAAATTGGTTAATAATGATGCGGTAATTAATAATTTGTTTACAATAGCAGGATACACGTATGGCCCTTTATTGGGTTTGTATTCTTTTGGATTATTTACAAAGAAAATGCCAAATGATAAATTAGTGCCTATAATTTGTATCATTTCTCCAGCGATATGCTACATGATGAATGAGTTTTCCCAAGTATGGTTTGGTGGTTACAAATTTGGTTTCGAGTTATTGATAGTGAATGGGTTTATTACATTTGCAGGATTATTTATTATTTCAAAAAAATAGCAGTTATTAGTTTTAGTTTGCAATAACTAGGATACTATGGCAGATTTATGTTTTTTTAAGTTGAACGTTAGTCCTAAATAAAATGTTTAATATTGCTATTAAAACCTACCCATAAGTAGTCAGGTTGTGTAGTATCACTGATGCCTCTAATCACTTAGTACAATTTTTTTTATTTTCTGTTTCTTCCAGCTCGTTTATTGCGCGATATGGTGAAAAGAGTTCAGTGTTTTTTTGCGTTAGGATTCCTTCAACAAAAGCTCAGGATACATTCTTCTCTGAAGAATAAATTCAGTGGAAATCCTTTTCCTATACCTTCGCAGGGAAAGATTGCAACGAAAAGCGCTCCCCTTCCCATTTCAGGGAAGGGGAGGGACAAATAAAACATTTCAGAAAAAACATTACAAAACATTACAATTTACTATTGCCTCAAATACCGATAATTATTATATTTGTACCCTTAAAATTTAAGAAGCAAGAATTTAGAAGCAAGAAATCAGGTATATAGATGCAAGAGTCAAGATGTCAAAGCTAAGAAAAAAAGATGCCAAATTTTAATCTTAATTCTGAACGAAAACATCTTGAATCAGATTCTTAATCTAAAATCTAATTCCAACATCAAAAATCTTGAATCCTACATCTTGACTCTACACGATTATGATAAATATTACTTTACCCGATGGCTCTGTTCGTCAATACGAAAAAGGAACTACTGCACTTCAAATTGCAACATCAATTTCTGAAGGGTTAGCCCGCAATGTTTTAGCAGCAAAAGTCAATCTCTCAACATCAACAGAAACAGGTTTTGAAGTTTGGGATGCAACCCGTCCCATTAATGCAGATGCTAAATTAGTGCTGCTAACAATGAATGATCCGGAAGGGAAATCGACATTGTGGCATTCTTCAGCGCATTTGTTGGCAGAAGCTATTGAGGCAATCTACCCGGGAACAAAATTCGGTATCGGACCGGCAATTGAAACAGGTTTTTATTATGATATTGATTTAGGTGGAAAAACAATTTCGCAGGACGACTTTAAAAAGATAGAAGATAAAGTAATCGAATTAGCTCGATTGGGTAATTCTTATATCCGTAAGGATGTATCTAAAGCCGATGCTGTTGCTTATTTCACAGAAAAAGGCGATGAATATAAGCTCGAATTATTAGATGGCTTAAAAGATGGTTCTATTACGTTTTATGAGCAAGGAAACTTTACCGATTTATGTCGCGGTCCGCATATTCCTAACACCAGTTTTATAAAGGCTGTGAAATTGATGAATGTTGCGGGAGCGTATTGGCGTGGGGATGAAAAAAATAAAATGCTTACCCGTGTTTATGCGGTTACTTTCACTAAACAAAAAGATCTGACTGATTATTTAATTTTATTGGAAGAGGCTAAAAAGCGCGACCATCGTAAATTAGGTAAAGAGTTAGAATTATTTGCTTTTTCCGAAAGGGTAGGGATGGGCTTGCCATTGTGGTTGCCGAAAGGTGCTGCATTGCGTGAACGTTTGATCCAGTTTTTACAAAAAGCACAAATAAAAGACGGTTATTTGCCGGTTGCGACACCACATATCGGAAATAAAAATTTATACATTACTTCAGGGCATTACGAAAAATATGGGGCGGATTCATTTCAACCTATTCGTACACCGCATGAAGGTGAAGAGTTCTTTTTAAAACCGATGAACTGCCCTCATCACTGTGAAATATACAAAACCTCACCAAAATCGTATAAAGATCTACCAGTGCGTTATGCCGAATTTGGAACCGTTTATCGTTACGAGCAGGCTGGTGAATTGCACGGTTTAACCCGTGTGCGTGGTTTTACGCAAGATGATGCACATTTATTTTGCCGTCCCGATCAAGTAAAAGAAGAATTTTGCAAAGTAATTGACCTGGTGTTGTATGTATTTAAAGCATTGGATTTTCAAGATTTTACAGCTCAAATATCATTACGGGATCCGGATGATAAAACTAAATATATTGGGTCTGACGAAAACTGGCATTTAGCTGAACAGGCTATTATTGAATCGGCAGCTGAAAAAGGTTTAAAAACGGTTGTGGAATTGGGTGAAGCGGCATTTTATGGACCTAAACTGGATTTTATGGTTAAGGATGCAATTGGCAGAAAATGGCAGTTGGGAACAATTCAGGTAGATTATAACCTTCCGGAGCGATTTGAGCTGGAATATACAGGAAGTGACAATCAAAAGCACCGCCCGGTAATGATTCACCGTGCTCCTTTTGGCTCTTTAGAGCGATTTATAGCTGTTTTAATTGAACATTGTGCCGGAAAATTCCCTTTATGGTTAAGTCCTGAACAATTTGCAATATTGCCGATAAGTGAAAAATATAACAATTACGCAAAAAAAGTGTTAGAATTGCTAAAAAATTACGATATTCGCGGGCTCGTAGACGAAAGGAACGAGAAAATTGGCAAAAAAATACGTGATACGGAACTTCAGAAAGTACCGTATATGTTGATTGTTGGAGAAAAAGAAGAGGCTGAAAATACTGTTTCGGTGCGTAAACAAGGTGATGGAGATTTAGGAAGTTTTGGGATCGAAGAGTTTGCAAAAATCATTAACAGCGAAATAGAAAAGTTAAAAAAATAAAGTTTAAAGTTAAATAGTTTAAAGTTAGAAAGAATAAACTTTGAACTAAATTAAATAGAGTATTAACAAAATTTTAGGAGGAACAAGCAATAGCAGCGCCATTTAACCCAAATAAATTCAATAAGCCGGCACCAGCAGGTGCTAAATTCGTTAAACCGGGTGGAACGGCTGCCGCTACTACGCCACGTCCTGATAGCCGATTCGGTAGAGGCGGGCCTAGAAGAAAGGAAGATTTACACGCAATCAATGAGCGTATTAGAGCTCGTGAAGTTCGTGTAGTTGCG
>JAIOQD010000663.1 GCA_021413595.1 Bacteroidota bacterium
CGATTTTAGAAGGCCTTGTTGCTGTTCAGCAATTTGTTAAGATTGGTGCACATGCATTCATTACAGGAGGTTCATTGGTGCGTAAAAATGTGCCACCATTTACTAAAGCTGCACGTGAGCCATTGCAATATATTGGCATCAATTCAGTTGGCTTGCGCAGACGGGGCTACAGTAATGAACGTATTCTGGAAATAGAAGATATCTATCGTACCCTTTATATTAAAGGACATAACGTAACCAATGCATTAGCGATTATAGAGCAGGAAGCGCCTGCTTCCAATGAAAAAGAACAGATCCTGAATTTTATCCGCGAATCAAAAAATGGGATTATGAGAGGGATTAGTTAGTTTTAAAGTTCAAATTTACAGTTAAAAAATCAGCGATTTTATTCTTTGAATAAGATCCAAACCAATACTCCAAACTTTAAACTTTGAACTTTCCAACTTATTTTTAATTCAATGCAGATCAAACTAAATAACATAGGCAAACGCTATAATTACGAGTGGATTTTCCGTAAGGTAAATTACGAATTTACAAGTGATAATAATTACGTTATTTTAGGAGGAAATGGTTCAGGAAAATCAACCCTTTTACAAGTAATTACAGGTAATATAATGCAATCGGAGGGGGAGATAAATTATACTATTTCAGATTCCAAAATTGAAAATGAGACTATTTTCAAACACCTGAGTTTTGCTGCTCCCTACCTTGAACTTTTCGAAGAATTTACCTTGGCTGAATCAATTGAATTTCAGGCTAAGTTCAAACCATTTTACAAAGAGTTGGATACAAAAAAAATTATCGCCCTTACTCAACTCGAAAAAGCAAAAGATAAACAATTAAAACAGTATTCGTCAGGGATGAAACAACGGGTTCGTTTAGCACTGGCCATTTTAAGCGATACTCCTCTCCTATTGCTTGATGAACCTACATCCAACCTTGATAAAAAAGCTATTGACTGGTATCAGAATTTAATAAACAATTATTCTCAAAACCGATTGATTTTTGTGTGCTCCAATCAGCAGGAATATGAATATCCCTTCTGTAACAAGCAATTATTTATCGAGGAGTTTAAATAGGAACCAAGAAATTAGATTCAGCAGTCAAGAACTAGAAACAAGAGTCAAGAAGATAGAACCAAGAAATAAGAGTCAAGAAACAAGAATTTAGAGTCAAGAAACAAGAGTTAAGAGTCAAGAATCCAAAGCAATCCTGGCTCTTGATTCTCGACTCTAATATCCCTTTATTTTTTCTTCGCTTCACCGTTATATGTGAAATCAATTGGATTATCAACTTTTTCCTTTAACAGCGCTAATTTCACTACATCGATCATCTTCTCAACATAATGAAATTTCAGATCTTTGATGTATTCTTTTTTGATGTCATCAATATCTTTTTTATTATCGATACACAATATAATTTCCTTGATGCCGGCACGTTTTGCTGCCAGTATCTTTTCTTTGATACCACCTACAGCTAACACGCGTCCACGTAAGGTGATTTCCCCTGTCATGGCCAATTCTTTCTTCACTTTACGTTGCGTAAATGCCGATGCAATTGCTGTAAGCATTGTTATACCGGCACTTGGTCCATCTTTTGGAGTAGCACCTTCAGGAACATGGATATGAATATTCCATTTATCAAAAATATCTGGTTTTAAGCCAAGAATACTACTGTGTGCTTTTATATATTCCAAGGCAATCACTGCTGATTCTTTCATCACTTCACCTAAATTGCCTGTTAAGGTTAGCTTTCCATTGCCTCTGGTAATGCTGGTTTCAATAAATAAAATATCTCCACCAACCGAGGTCCATGCTAAACCGGTAACAACACCGGCAACATCATTCCCCTGATACCTGTCCTTTGCATGTGCAGGTCCAAGTATTTTCACAAGATTTTTTACTTCCACTTTTACATTATACTTCTGATCCATTGCAATGGATTTAGCAGCATTTCGTACAATTTTAGCGATCACTTTTTCCAATCCGCGCACACCTGATTCACGCGTGTAATTTTCAATGATGTATTCAAAAATTTCAGCATTTAATTCTATCTGTCCTATCTTTAATCCTTGCTCTTCTATTTGTTTAGGTAGCAAGTGGCGTTTGGCTATTTCCATTTTTTCTTCGATGGTATAACCTGTAATTTCAATGATTTCCATCCTGTCGCGCAAAGCGGGCTGAATACTACTCAATGAATTGGCAGTGGCTATAAATAGCACTTTGGACAGATCGTAATCCATCTCCACATAGTTATCATAGAATGTATTATTTTGTTCCGGATCCAACACTTCCAATAAGGCCGATGACGGATCTCCATGAAACTCATTTCCTACTTTATCAATCTCATCTAAAATAAATACAGGATTGGAGGTACCCGCCTTTTTAATGTTTTGTAAAACACGCCCCGGCATAGCACCAATATAGGTTTTACGATGTCCTCTTATTTCGGCTTCATCACGTAAACCGCCTAAACTCATACGTACATATTTACGTCCCAATGCTTCCGCGATACTTTTCCCCAACGATGTTTTACCCACTCCCGGAGGGCCGTATAAACAAATGATTGGCGATTTCATATTACCTTTTAATTTAAGGATCGCAAGGTGTTCGATGATCCGTTCTTTAACTTTATCCATCCCAAAATGATCTTTATTTAAGGTCTTTTCGGCAAATTTTAGATCAAAATTATCGGTTGTGATCTCATTCCAGGGCAAATCCAGAATTACTTCGAGGTAGCTTGTTTGAATGGCATATTCAGCAGCATTCGGATTCATCCGCTCCAATTTACTGATCGATTTATCAAATGATTCGGAAACTTCTTTCGACCATTTTTTTGTTTTAGCACGTTCCTTCAGATCAGCCACCTCCAACATCTTTTGCTTTTCAGCAACAAGTGCATTCATATTGGATGAAATAAAATTAATAAGGAACGAAGGGCTCTCAATATTACGCAAAGCAAAACCTGCTTCACTTGGTATATGTGGACTTAATTTGATGATCTGTAATGCCAGATCTTTTAATGATGATGTAAGTGCCATAAACTCCTGATCGTCTTTAGCAGGTGCTGTTTCAGCAAAAGGAATAATTGCAGCTCTTATGTAAGGCTCGGTTTGAATTACATCTTTTAATTCAAAACGTCTTTTGCCTTGAATAATTACTGTTGTATTACCATCAGGCATACGTAACATTTTAATAATCTGGGCTACGGTGCCTATTCTATTAAGATCCTCAATTGATGGATCTTCGATGGTATCGTTTTTTTGAGAAACCACACCAATGGTCTTATCACCTTTGTAGGCATCTTTTATCAGATTAATGGATTTATCTCTACCAACAGTGATAGGAATCACAACTCCGGGGAACAGAACGGTATTACGCAATGGTAAAATTGACAGTTCATCGGGTACCTTTTCAGAATTCATCTGGTGCTCATCTTCCGATGAAAGCAAAGGAATAAACTCTGTATCTTCATCAATAATAGCATCGTTTATCATTGGTATTAAGCCGTTTAAGTCGAAATTATCTGTCATAGCACAGGGAGATTAGTCATAAAAATTTTAAATAATATATCTATGGGTCAATCGGTATGCCAAGCCAAGAATTTGGACAAATTGGCACTTATTAAAAAATAGGCTGAATTTTAATTTATTTAAAATTTTTGGAGCTCTTTTCTATTAAAATGGTTAAGTCAAAGGACGAATTACAAAATTAGTTGATTAGGGTCGATTTTGTTAATGTCGCGTTAGGGATTCCTTCGACAAGAGCTCAGGATACATTCTTCTCTGAAGAATAAATTCCGCGTAAATCCCCGCCCGAACGACTGATGTCTTTCAGTCGGGCAGGCTTTTCTGTTTAGAAAAGATTGAAGCCCTTCGACTAGGCTCAAGATAAACTCCAAGCCCGCCCCTTTCTTGTTTAAGAAAGGGAAACACACAAATAAGTCATCTACCGAAATAAATATAGGCATCTTAAATATATTGAAAATGTTATTAAATAGTGTAATTTATAATTTTCCCGAAACCAATATTCATTAAATTTGTTGAATTGGTTACTAACGAATCTTATGCGCAGCAGATGCTTACGTAACGTCAAAGTATAATCTTATAATTTGCTTTCATGCTAAAACATTTATCCATACAGAATTACGCATTAATAGATAAACTCGAAGTTGACTTTTCAGACGGATTAACTATCATTACCGGAGAAACAGGAGCCGGGAAGTCAATATTATTAGGTGCTTTAGGACTTATTGCCGGAAGCCGGGCAGATGCACAATCTTTGCAGGACAAAACGAAAAAGTGTATTGTTGAAGCATCTTTTAACATTAAAGAGTATTCATTGAAAGATTATTTCTGGACCAATGAACTGGATTATGAGATCACTACCAGCATCCGCAGGGAGATCACACCCGAAGGTAAGTCACGTGCATTTATCAATGATACACCTGTTACACTTACTCAGTTAAAAGGATTGGCCGAGCGCCTTATCGACATTCATTCTCAGCATCAAACATTAACGCTGAATGGCAGCGAATTCCAACTTTCGGTAGTGGATGCGTATGCCAATCATGCCGATTCCTTGGCAGAATATTCCATCAGCTTTAAACAATTCAAAACACTCGAAAAAGCCTTAAATGAATTACTCACAAAGGAATCACAAGCTAAAAAAGATCTGGATTATTTTCAATTTCAGTTCAATGAACTAGAAGAAGCAGGCTTAAAACCTGATGAACAAACTATAATTGAGCAAGAGTTGGAAGCCTTAAATAATGCCGAGGATATAAAATCAAACCTTTCAAAAGCCGCTACCGGCCTGAACGGTGGCGAACAAAATTTACTTGCTTCTTTAAATGAAATAAAATCGCTGCTTGCTTCTCAGGCAAAATTCAAAACTGAAATAAATGAATTAAGCACTCGGATAAACAGCTCGTATATCGAATTGAAAGATATCAGCAATGAATTGGAAAACCTCGAGCAGGATATCGTTTACGACCCAAAACGAATTGACAAACTTACCATTCAGTTAGATGCCATTTATCGTTTACAGCAAAAGCACCAGGTGAAAAGTGTGGAAGAATTAATTGTAATAAAAGATGACCTTAGTAATAAACTGCTCGAATTCAGTTCTTTAGAAACCGAAATTGAAAAAACGAAAAAGGAATTAACAAGCGTTCAAAAAGCATTAAAGCAACTTGCAAAGAAAATTGCAGATAACAGAAAAAAAGAACTTCCTAAAATTGAAAAAGAAATAGCCTCCCTCCTCTCCTCTTTATCCATGCCCAATGCACAA
>JAIOQD010000664.1 GCA_021413595.1 Bacteroidota bacterium
TAAAGCTCTTCAATGTTATCATTGAGTTCGTAACCAACATATTTTTCGCCTGATTCTTTTTTCCATTTACTGATTAGGCTGCGATGTATTTGTTTACGATATATGTCTGGCAATAAGCCTTTTCGTACCAAGTACTTTACACGTGTGTCGTAACTGTTTCTTTTTTTCTTTTCCATTATTTTTTTTTCTGAAAAGCCTTAAAACAAGAAAGAGGCTTTCGCCTCTTCTTTACTATTCATTCTTTCTCTTTTTACTTAGCACTTATTGAATTTGGAAGCATTAACAAAAATGGTAATGCTTTATTGTAATCTAATTCCTGATATTCTAAACCCAAAGCCCTTAGGTTGTTGTAATAGGTTTGATGATGTTTGTAATAATGTCTTTCGCTATCTACAAACCAAGCTTTTTCTCCTAGTTTTTGTGAAATCTGCCAGTACTATTGTGTGATGAATAGTCTCCCTGTAAATATTTAAAAAAGTATCCGAAAGACTGTCTGCCAGCTAATTTGTGGAAGAACGATGAACTTTAAAGTTTTCAAAAAAAATTGTCGGTGCGATGAAAGAAAGTCTGCCGAGGACTTTATTTTTCTGCGTAACGTTTCTTCCTACAATAGCCCATAACGGTTAAGTAGGCGCTGGAAGCGCTTACTTGATGTTAGCTGCTTGCGTTTCTTCCAGGTGATTTTTAACCAATAAGTAAACTAACACGTCTACCAAGTCCTTCTTCAAAAATTCTGTAAAGCGTTGAAAGTTGAATATCACATTTTCCATTTTCAAGTCGTGAAATGTAACTTTTCTTTGTTCCTACTTTGTCGGCAAGTTCTTCCTGAGTCAAGTTGGCTGCGTGTCTTGCATCTTTTAATGTTTCGCTAATTACGAAATACTGTGCTTTAGTTTCAAATTCGTCACGTTTTGTAGTCCCAATTTTTCCGTATTGGATGTCCAATAACTCGTCAAAGGATTTTGTCTTTCTGATTGCTTCGTTCTTTTTCATTTCCTTTTATTCTTTAGGTTAAAATATTCTTTTTTTAGTTTCTCTGCGAGTGCAATTTCTTGTTTCGGTGTCTTTTGTGATTTTTTTTGAAACGCATTAAACAACACAACTATATTACCCTTGTCAAAGCAACAGAAGATACGGAAGATGTCGCTTCCAACTTCAACTCTGATTTCATAAAGTCCATCTGTGCCTGTCAAATGCTCAAGAAATTTTGATGGAATTTTGTCCACCGTTTTCACAACTTTAAAAACATAACCAATTTTCTCACGCACTTTTTCGGTTTGTTCTAAGTAAAAGTCTTGAAAATAATGTTCGTGAAATATGATTTGTCTTTCTCTTTCCATATAACAAAGGTAACTTAAAAGTTAACCAAATGCAAGTTTTACAATAAATAATTTTTATGGGAATGGTTAACTTTAAAACTCCAAAGTTTAAAGTTAGAACGAAGTCCTACGCTTGCAGCTAACGGTTGAGGCTATGCGCATTTGCGGATTTACGAAGAAGTATTTGTCCGCAAGGACAAATGCTGATAAGAAAATCTGCACACCAAATTACCAAAAATGCCAGCAATGGCGCATAGCCGGTGTTATGCGTATTTATTCTTTTTTAGTCATTTTATAAATAGTCGTAAAATTCAGTAAACATAGGTCGTATAGCTTAATTTTATTTTTTTCTACGCAATTGTCTGCGACCTTTCATTCTATAGTCCTTACATATGTAATTAATTCTTCTTCCCAACTTTCTTCATGTAAATTGTCATAATACTGTTTCTCAATTTCGGCTTTACCTATGTCTTTCGGATTTAAAGTAAAAATATCTTTACGAAAAAGTTGTCGAGCGTGTCTATGAAAAACTTGATACATTGTCCAAACCATTAAGTCACCATATGTATCATCATGTCCAACGGTTTCTTCAATTTCGCCCCATTGTCTAAAAAACGAACCTGATTGAAAAGATTTATCTCCAGTCGGTGTGTTTCCGGGCGTCTTATGTTTAGGCTCAAAAATTACTCCGTCTGAAAAGTCAATTTTGTCGCCCCAATGAGTAATTATTCGATTATATATTTCAATGAATGTCATTTTACCTGTGGTGTCTTATAATTACGCATAACGGTTTGCCGCCTGGCGTTCGTGCGGGTTTTTAACTATAAACATTTTTGCGAAGCGGTATTTCAAATATAATCAAATTTGTCTTGCGAAGCGAAGTGCCCGCATGACGCCAGACGGCTGTTAGGGGTTGGTTTTTTGGGCATCTTCATTAAAGCCGTCAATTAATTTTGTAATCCTTTGTCTTTCTTCTCCTGCGGTCATGTCAAGAATTACAACCTTGTCAATTTGTACATCCTCGTCATTTGCTGCAAAAATTCCAAACCAAATTCCTTCGTCAAAGTCCTTGTGCCATGTGGTCATTATGTCGTGCTTTGGAAGATACAGGTCATCAATGTCTACTTGCCTAAATACTATTTCTTCGTCAACTAAGTCATGTGTTAATTCACAACTCTGTCCAACTGTTAGTACCCAACAAACATCTTTTTCAATAATTTTGGAAATAACTTCGTCAATAAATTCTCGGGGTCGATCATTGTCCACAAGAATGCAAAGCCAATTGTTTTTCGGCAAGTCCTTTTCCCAATTTTTCTCAGTTGAGTAGGTAATAAAAATTAGTTCTCTGTTATTTAAGATCATGCTTAAATGTTATCAGGCCTGTGTTTGGTGTTGATTATTTCATGCAACTTTTAACAATAGCGATTAAAATGACGATCAATATTGTCAAACCAACAAAACCTTTAACTCTATCGCCTCGTTTTAATTTCTTTTCATATTCAATCGCGAGTTTCTCCGGGAGAAAAAAGCCTCTCCATGCATTTTCAGGATATGAATAAGCCCACAGGTCGTCACAGTTTTTGCATTTATACAGGTCGTAAGAGCTAATACTATTTGAGTTGAGATGATTTTGCTTAATTAAAAGCAGTTCATTGATGTAGGTCTTAGTAAAGTCAAGGTCGAAATTTTTCCACGCTGTCTCGCTTTCAAATTTATAAACCTGTCTAAAATTACATTTATTACACATGGATTTCTGTTTGCACTCTCGTCATTAAAACTTACCCCTAACGGTTTGCAGCTAAAAGAAGTGGCGGCTTTGGAACACTAAACTGTCTATACCCACCAAAGTTTATTAGTTGCACAATGCTCGTATTCGCACTTCGCCCGCCATTTTTTTTAGGTGCTGTTAGCGGTTCGTTGTTTTTTTCGGTCGTACGTTGTCCGTCCACTACGGTCTGTCGTTGTGGGTTGGCTTGCATGCTCTTTTTATTTTTTTGTGGGATTGCTTGTGTGCTGTAAAAAATAAAATGTGCATGCAAATGCGTTGGCGTTATAGATTTTTTTGTTTCCACCAAGGTTCTTCCGTTTTATTTGTTGTCTGCGTTTTATTTTGCTGAAAAGGTTGTTGTATTGTGCTTTGTTGTTGGGATTGTTGATTGTGTTGTGTCTGCTGAGTAAAATATTTTGTGAAATAAAATCCAGTGCCAGGAATACCAATCGTAATATATTTTCTTCCGTTAGCTGAAACTCCAACTCTAAATCCTGGCATTCCCCAACTCATTCCAACACCACCCTTTGAAAGTGTTGTCCTGAAAGGTCCAAAACGAAATATTTTTCTAAATATCCAACTCATACTTTAAACCAAGATTGAACCCAATTTCCTAATGCTACTCCACCAATTGCACCTGTATACCACATCTTACCACTGGAAGCAATTGTAATTGCAATTACTCCAACTATTGCAAAGATAAGAAGCACCATACAACCACTATTACCGCTTGTTGAACTTGTTGTTCGCTTTGTTGTCTGACTTGAACTGCTGTATGTAGGTGTCGGTGTTTTATATGTTGTCTTTGGTGTTGGCGTTACAACTGTTTTCGGTGGAGTGTAAACAGGTTTGTTTTTGTATAGGTCATTAAAAACATTTGCCTCTTTGTCTGCAACTTTTTTTATAGTATGCGTTGGCGGTGCAACTGTCGGTGAAGGTTTAAGTTTTAATCTTTGATTTGCTTCTGCTTCACTTGCTAAAATTTGAATTTGGTTTGGAAGTTCAATTACTGTTTGAGGCTTGTTGCCATAACTTGCAATTACTCCTGTAACACTTACCCACTTTCCAACTAATGAACTTGGAGAAATTCCATTTGCTTTTAATGCTGCAATTCCCTCTTGCCAAATCACAATCGTAAATGTTTGTGCAGGCCACACACCGAAATTTAAAAATGTGTAGGGGTCTCCATACTTTGTTGTGTTCGATTTTACAGCATCAATTCTACCAACTACCTCAATTTTTTCTCCGAAGTGTTCTAAAATACTTCCGC
>JAIOQD010000665.1 GCA_021413595.1 Bacteroidota bacterium
TATCAACATATTCTTTACTCCAAAAAATTGTAAAATAGATACGAAACATATAAAATGCGGTTAATGCTGTAGTTAAAATTGCGATATAATAAATGAATTTATTTGAATTCCAAGCTGCTAACAAAATCTCTTCCTTACTGAAAAAACCTGCAAAAGGAGGAATCCCGGAAATAGAAATACAAGCTAATAAAAATGTGATATGAGTTATAGGCATCTTTTTACGTAAGCCTCCCATGTCTTTTATTTCATTGCTATGTACATAATGTATTACAGCTCCTGCTCCAAGAAATAGCAAGGCCTTAAAAATAGAATGAGTGAATAAATGGAACATGGATGCCATAAAACCAACTCCGCTTTCACCACCATACCCTGAAACGCCAAGAGCAAACATCATAAATCCAATTTGAGACATAGTTGAATAGGCCAACACTCGTTTTATATCGGTTTGAGTACATGCAATAATTGCTGCAAACAAAGAAGAGAACGCACCCACATAAGCAACCACTGTTAATGCTTCCGGACATGATATTGAAAATATCGGAAACAAACGGGCAACAAGGTAAACTCCTGCTACCACCATTGTTGCTGCGTGAATCAGTGCAGAAACTGGTGTAGGCCCCTCCATGGCATCTGGTAACCAAATATGGAAGGGGAACATGGCTGATTTTCCCGCACCACCAATAAAAACCAATAATAATCCCCAGGTTAAGACCGATAAACCCATGAACGTATTTGCTGCTATGCCAGTTAAAAATACCGGATCAATTGCAGTTGCGATTAATGTTTGGAAATCGAACGTTTGGGTATAATAAGAAAGGATAAGAATTCCAATTAAAAATCCAAGGTCAGCAAAACGTGTTACAATAAATGCTTTTTTTGATGCAGCCACAGCCTCGGGCTTATCATAATAATAACCGATTAGTAAAAAGGAAGACAACCCAACCAATTCCCAAAAAATATAAATCTGGAAAATGTTTGAAGATACGACCAATCCTAACATTGAAAACGTAAATAACGAAAGGAAAGAGAAATAGGTAGCTATACGAGGGTCGCCTTTCATGTAACCCAGACTATATAAGTGAACCATCAAAGAGATAAAGGTTACAATCACAATCATCATCACCGAAATGGGATCAAGTAATATTCCCATGTCGATAGAAAAATTAGGTGAAAATTGTAACCAACTATATTTTAAGACAATGATTTTTTGATAAACACCATCCACATTTCCAATTTCAAAAAAGTAGTGATAAGCTACTGTAGCTGATAGTAAGAATGTTACCAATAATGATATTGTTCCAACTATTCCACAAAAATTTGGGAAAAATTTACGTCCAACCAAAGCAATTAGTAAAAAGCTTAAGATAGGAATAAGAGGAATAAGAGCTATATATGTTGGGTTAAGCATATTTAAAATTTCATCGTATCTGCATCATTAATATCAATTGACTTATAGTTTCTGTATAAATTAATTATTATGGCAATTGCAACAGCGGCTTCAGCAGCAGCAATAGCAATTATAAATAAAGTAAAAAATAATCCATCTAATTTATCTGCATACAGGTATTTATTAAATGCAACAAAATTGATATTGACACTATTTAAAATTAATTCAACAGCCATCAACATTGTAATCATGTTCCTTCTTGTAAAAAACC
Source organism: Bacteroidota bacterium (assembly GCA_021413595.1). GTDB lineage: Bacteria > Bacteroidota > Bacteroidia > 2-12-FULL-35-15 > 2-12-FULL-35-15 > 2-12-FULL-35-15. Next base: position 1,659 of record JAIOQD010000665.1, read on the forward strand.
CATAAACACCTATGAAAAACAGGGCTGTGCTAACAAATAAAATATGTGTTAATTCGATCTCATTCATTTTTCTGGCTATTAAAAGTCACCGCAAAGTCGCAGAGACGCAAAGTTTTTTTTATTTTGACAGGTATTAATCCAATGTCATTCATTTTTCTGGCTATTAGAAGTCACCGCAAAGTCGCAGAGACGCAAAGTTTTTTTTTATTTGAACTGTACAACCAGTATCAAAAAACATGTTGAAAAAAATTTTTTACCCTTCTTTATTTTCATTTCTCCGCGCCTTCGCGACTTTGCGGTAATTTTATTTTTCACCCTTCTTTATTTTCATTTCTCCACGTCTTCGAGACTTTGAGGTGATTTTATTTTTATTGCAATTACAATGCAGCCAATCATGGCGGCAAGCAGTAATATGCTTATTACTTCAAATGGTAATATATAACCATATTCAGTGGTACTTAACATTTGTCTTCCAATATTTCTAACACTTGGTTCAACCATTTCCTTCATGTTTGAATTAAATGATTGAGCATTAATAAATAATAAAGTTAGAGCGCAGGCAAATGTGCTTGCTAAAGCGGAAAAAAGGGCTCGAATGAAATTTGGTTTTTTCATATCGCTTCCGGATTCAGCAGTTAAAAAAATTGAAAAAATAATCAATACAACTATTCCGCCAACGTAAACTACAATTTGTACAGCACCTAAAAACTCATAATT
>JAIOQD010000038.1 GCA_021413595.1 Bacteroidota bacterium
GAAGGCACGAAATTTACAAAAGAGCTTTCCGATTTTTTAAAACAAACAAATCGAGAATAGAGAAGATGCTATCAGTACAGACTTGTTCCCAAGCCATACAAACCAATAATTTTATCTTCTAAACTATCTGCTAAAATCGTTTCTCGCTTTTTTACAATATCTGGTTCAAAGCTGCTTTTTCGGTCTCGGGGAGTTTCTAATTCAAAGCTATCAACGGAGCTTTTTATTGTTTTTTTTTGAGCTGCCATTTTTATGATTACCCTTATCTCGCTCTTGCTCGGTAAGATGTTCTTCCATTTCAGCAGAAAGGGCTGATTCTAAAAATTGCTTTAATAGAGGCGCAAATGCACCATCTTTACCTAATAATGGTTTTCCTGTTCGGAATTGTTCGAGAGCTTTCTTTTTGAGTGCTTCATACTCTTCTTTGTTTGTTGTCATGATTTCTGTTGTTATTTAAAGTTAAGTTTTTTTTCTTTCTTTAAATAGCACAGTTCATTTAACACTCTCAATTGCAGTAGTATTGGCGGTTCTACAATCCTAAATATCTCAAATCCTTAATCCTTAATTTTCTTTTTATTTTTCCTGTTTTTAATGTTACTTAAATACCGTTTGTATAATTCTTCTAGAGTATTAAATTCTTCCCTGTAAAAGACTCCAACTCCCCTAGTATATGGCCCGCTGGAGTAAACTTGGTTAATATCATTAGCTCTGTTAAATGCCTTTATTCTGAACTTTCCATCGTCAGTTAGTTTGTAATCTACGTTTACATCGCCTACAAAATTGTTTGCATTTTGTGTATTAGGTGTATTCCTTCCCACATTACCATCTATTGAGAGTTTATCATTAAATAATTGGGTGGATAAAGCCAGTTCCAGCTCATCTTTACTGATCTCATCACCGGGTCGGTAGTTTACACCCACATCAAAATCATTGCTTATTTTACTTAACATATTGCTGAACTGGTTGGAGAGCAATTCGCTTGGATATAATTTAAAACTGTTTGGCTGATAGTTGCATCTACAGTTGGGAGTCCGATATTAAAATTAATTTCAGGGGATAGCAGATCGCCAGTCATAAGAAGTTTTAGATCTACCGGGTATCTTTTTTTTAAAGTACTTGATGAATCATCAGGAAAAAAAGGTTTAAGGGAAGCACGAGCCTTATAAACAGTGCTTAAATTAATATCGGCTTTATATGGAATTCCACTCCACTTAATGACTCCACCTTTTTCAAGATCAAACTTTTTGTTGATTATATTTTTAAGTGTAAACAAATAATCACCTCCTTCGATCACATAATCTCCGTACATTTTAAAATCACCCTTAGTAGTAATTTCCAGGTTAATATTTCCATTTCCCCTGCTTCTGATAATATCTCCTACTTTTTGATCGAATATTAACTGAACTTCAGCATCGGGAGTAACTTCCAGATCAAAATTAAGTGTTAGCCCTCCAAGTTGTACTTTGTAATCATTTTTTAGATCAAGGCTGCTGTCTTTTTTTATGAAAGTGATAAAATCATTTGAACTGAGCTCTCCTGGACCTGAAAGTGGAATATAAAATTTGGTCAATTCTGTTTTAGAAAGCATATTCAATTTATCCGGTTTATCATTGGAAACAATACTCTCGGTTTTTACATTGGCTGCAATCGCAATGTTATCGGTGTACCCCGAAATGTTAATAACACCTGAAACATAAGCTTTCCCATAATATAAACTGTTATTTGCTTCAGTTGTATTCAAACACATGAATTTTTGTGGATGAATATCGAAATCGAGTTGAAAATTTTTGAAATTATTATGATAGACTTTGCCTGTTGCCACTGCTTTATTATGATTGATGTCAAAAATGTTTAAGTTCTCAACCCCAAATGAATTATTGTCGATGATAATGTCATGTGAAAAATTATAGGTAGTATTCAAATAACCAACAGTTATTTTTTTTGCATTCACATGTAGAATACCGGATACTTTGGGTTCTGTTACAGATCCTTTAATTTCGATATTTCCGGCAAAAAAGCCTTTAAAATTAGGGCAATAATCCTTAACGAAGGGTTCGAAAAGTTGTAATTGAATAGCTTGTAGATCTAGCTTCATGTCTAAATTGTTTTCAGTTTGTTTAGGATAATAATAACCTGAAAATAAAATATTTGGCACAATTCCTACTGTAAACGAACCATGCATATACAAAGCTTCTTTGGCGTTATCCCAAACCGTTTTTATGGTGCCATCACCCATGGCATTATCATTAATTGACAGTGAAGTGAAATTATTATTACTCAAAAATAAAAGTTCATGAAATACATCTGTTAAAACGGATTCACCATTTATGCGTCCGTTAAAATTTAATCCGGAAGTTTTTGTAAATAAATTTAAATTAGCCAAATTAAAATTTGTGAGAGATAATTTTAACTCATCTGTTTTATTGTTGGATACTATTCCATTCAGAGCAATGGATTGGCTTGCGTTCTCAACTATAAGTTGCTTTATGGTTATAAAACTCGAATCAATAACTACTTCATTCACTTTTGTGATTTTCCAGATAGAATCAGATAGTACAAATTGTGATGGTAATATTTTTAACTCTATAATACTATTTGGATTAAAATGTAGAAATGCTTTTATATCACCCTTATTTTCGTTTTTTGATTTATTATCCCATGTCAATGCTAAATTCACACTATCGGAATCGGTTGATGTAACGAGATTAAAATCTCTTAGCCAGGTGCTATCACTTAAATAGAGGTTTTCACAGCCCATACTTACCTGTAAACCCATATCTGTTTTTGCATCTATATTCCAGTTCTTGGCTACAAAATCAGCAAAGGTTAGTTTGGTTGAAGTACCTGTTAGATTCAATTCATTAGTAACTGAATTGAAATTTCCCTTGATCAAGGTTTTGGGA
>JAIOQD010000660.1 GCA_021413595.1 Bacteroidota bacterium
CAGATCAGGTAATTTATTAGCATCATTATCTATACAAACCGAAAAGCTGATAGCCGAATTTTGCATCATATTTATTTTCACCTGTTTTTCGGCAAACAATTTATAAATAGCACTAAAATTCTCTTCTACAATGAACGAAAAATCTTTTGGCGAAATAGAGAGCAACACCTGATTTACCTTAAATATAAAGCAAGGTAAGGGCAGTGAGGACTGGTCTTCATTAATGATAGTTCCGGCATCACAAGGATTCAAAAATGATTTTACATACAAAGGAATTTTTTTATTTTGTAATGGTTTTATCGTTTTGGGGTGAATAACAGTAGCCCCGTAATAAGCCAACTCAATTGCATCGTGATAAGAAAGATGTTCAATTTTTTTTGTTTCAGCAAACCATTTTGGATCGGCATTTAAAACCCCCGGTACATCTTTCCAAATAGTAACACTCTCTGCATTACCTGTAAATGCTATAATAGCAGCGGTATAGTCAGAACCTTCACGACCTAAGGTGGTAGTGAAATTTTCGGAAGTACCACCAATGAATCCTTGCGTTACTACGATTCCTTCGCTTGTGATTAGGGTTTGAGAGAGACGTTGTGTAAGTTCCCAATCCACATTGCCTTGGCGGTAGGTATTATCGGTTTGAATAAAATCCCTTACATCCTGCCATTTACTTTTAATACCGGCTTGATTCAGATATGCATTTACAATTTTTGTAGAAACAATTTCACCAATGCTTACGATCTGGTCATATTCATGGTCATAACTGTGAGAGGGGGTTTCTTCAATTGCCCAATCCAACTCAACAAATGCATTATTAATTTCATTGTATATTGGATGACCTTTGTCGGGGAATAATTGTTCTATAATATCAAAATGATACTTTTTTATTTCTTCTAAAACTGCCGCAGCATCCTCTGTTCCACCTGTTTTATTTTCTCTCGAAAAAAAATACGCATTGGTTAACCGCTCCAATGCATTTGTAGTTTTACCCATTGCCGACAACACTACCACAATGTTTTGATCGGGATATTGTTTTAAAATAGTTGCAACATTTTTTACAGCATCCGCATCTTTAACTGATGCCCCTCCGAATTTAAATACCTTCATAAAATTAATTATTCAATTGCACAATTTTACAATAGACAATTTTATACTCTACTAAACTAATTGCTAAAAAGTTAATCTCCATTTTTTTATTGACATACTTTCAAAATAAAATGAATTATTGCGCCAACATATTTATTTGTTTTTTAATTGCTTACCGGGAAATTGTTCAATTGTATCATTTACCAACTGATCAATTGCAAAATTGCCTACTGATACTTCATTATTTGTTCTTTGGTCAATTTACAGTTGATCCATTCTTTGTTTAAGTTTGAATTTATTTTTTCGTAAAACCGAATTGCTGGTTCATTCCAGTCTAATACCTGCCATTCCAATCGCTGAACATTCAGTTCTTTAGAAACCTTTACCACCTCATCAAACAGTTTTTTCCCAATACCATGTTTTCGGTACCGTTCCGTTACAATTATATCTTCTAGAAAAATACATTTGCCTTTCCAGGTAGAATATTTCACATAATAAAGTGATATACCTACAATTTTCCCATCCATCTCAGCAACAAAAAAATTAAAAACAGGATTCTCACCAAATCCATCACGCTCCATATCTTCAATGGTAACAATTACTTCGTCAGGTGCTTTTTCATATAAAGCCAACTCTTTTATTAAACCCAAAGCCGCTGACAGGTCAGTTTTGAGTCCTTTTCTTACCGAAATGGTCATACATAAATATTTTTTCATACCCCCATCCCGCCCCTTTTCAACCGGAGAGGGTTTTCCAACAGGTTCGGATAGGGTAAATAACCAATTTATTCCTTTTTGTGTACCAGTAACAAAGATATTTAAATCTTTGAAGGACTAAGTGACATTTATCATTTTCATTATCACAAAATTAACACGACATTTGCGTAAATTCAAACACATAAAAACAATGAGCAGGGTAAAAACACTAGGACAATTTATAATTGAAAAACAGGCTGACTTCCCATTCTCTAAAGGTGAATTATCAAGACTTTTACGTGATATTGGAATTGCATCAAAAATTGTAAACCGTGAAGTAAACAAAGCCGGATTAGCTGATATTTTGGGCGATGCCGGTGAAATAAATATTCAGGGCGAAAATGTAAAAAAACTGGATGTATTTGCAAACGAACAATTTATTGCTGCATTAAGTGTTGGTGGCGAATGTTGCGCCATTGCATCTGAGGAAAACGAAGACATCATTATTATAAACAATGAAATGTCGAAAAATGCGAAATATGTGGTAGCCATGGATCCTTTGGATGGTTCATCTAACATTGATGTGAATGTTTCTGTAGGTACCATTTTTTCGATCTATCGTAGAACATCACTTGCAGGCCCCGGAACAAACGAAGACTTTTTTCAACGTGGTACTGAGCAGGTAGCTGCCGGATATGTAATTTATGGTTCTTCCTGCATGATGGTGTACACCACAGGTAAAGGAGTTAATGGCTTCACATTGGATCCTTCTATCGGAGAATTTTGTTTGTCGCACCCTAATATGCAAACCCCTAAAACTGCTACAACTTATTCGATCAACGAAGGGAACTACGTACATTTTCCCGATGGTGTAAAAAAATATCTTAAATATTGTCAGGAAGAGGATGATGCAACAAATCGTCCCTTTTCATCACGTTATATTGGATCCGGTGTTGCTGATATTCATCGCAACCTGATCACAGGTGGTGTTTATATATATCCAACTACTGCAAAATCACCCAAAGGGAAATTACGTTTATTATATGAATGCAACCCTTTGGCTTTTATTATTGAACAAGCCGGAGGCAAAGCCACTGACGGATTTAACAGAATTATGGAATTAGATATTAAGGAGCTTCATCAGCGAACCCCTTTATTCATTGGTTCATCCGATATGGTGGATATGGCAGGATCTTATATGCTGAAATATTCTACTGTGGATGCTTTAGTAAAAGAATAGCTTCAGCTGTGTTATTGACTGAAAATTACTTTTATCGGGAGTTTCCCTGCGAGTGGGGCTTTCGTTGCAATCTTTTTTCCTATCGCGCACATCTTCGCAGAAAAAAGGATTTTCACTGCATTCCCTAATGCAAAAAAGAAGAATTAAACAAAATACTATATATTGAAAATGAAATTAACAAGCAAAAAAAAGAAAACCGAAACTTTTTAAAACTTGAAACTGAGTATGAAAACAATTGACAATTATAACTTTAAAGGAAAAAAGGCAGTGATTCGTGTTGATTTTAATGTGCCGCTCGATGCTCAATACAAAATAACTGATGATACGAGAATTACTGCTGCAACTCCCACTATCAAAAAAATTATTGCTGATGGCGGTGCAGTTATTTT
>JAIOQD010000711.1 GCA_021413595.1 Bacteroidota bacterium
GTGCTGAAAGTAATAATAGTTTAGTGCCTTTATTGTTTATATTAACTTGTGAATTATTATTGCTAAAAAGGATAAAATAATAAATTCCACTAAAAATAAAAAGATTAAACCATGGATCGATGATCCCTGATTTAAAATAAAAATGCGGTAAAAATGAACCAGCATAGACCAATGCCCATATCAAACCAAATTTTTCATCAACCAGTTTTCTGCCAATATTAAAGAATACCAACAAGGTTAAACATCCTGCAAGAGCATTCGGTAAACGAGCAGCAAATTCGTTTATTCCAAAAATATTCATTGATAATGCCTGTATCCAGATAAAAAGCGGAGGCTTTTCCCAAAAGGGCTGAAAATTAATTTTCACGGAAAAATAATCGCCTGTAACAAGCATTTCACGGGCACATTCTGCAAAATTTATTTCATCCCAATCAAATAAATGTACTGCTCCTAAAAAAGGAACGAACAGTAATAAAGCTGCTCCAGCAATTAATATATTATATCGTAAAACCGTTAATTTCATTGTCTTTTAAATGATGTGATGAGCGATCCGTTCATCCAATTTCTGTTTCTTTTTTCAATAGAATAATATACAGCAAATGTTGTACAAACACCAATCAGGGAACCTGCATAAACATCCTCAAAAAAATGTTGTGATAAATAAATACGGGAATACCCTACCAACAGGGCAACAAAAAAGAGGCATAATTTCAGGACTTTATTTTCCACCAGTAGTGCCAATGCAAAATACAATGAAAAGGCGCAAGTAGCATGTCCGGAAGGAAAACTGTAGTATAAATGATTTTCGACTCCAGGTACAAAATACAGATCATGAATGCCTTCAAAGAATTTTTTAGGCCGTACAATCTCATTAAAAACAGTTTGTTTAAGAAGTTGAGTAATTATTGAAGCGGTAATATTGGATAACGCAACAATCACAGCATATCTGTATTTAACTGCCAATAGAATAATAACGGTCAATAGCATCATCAGACCATCTCCCAAATTGGTGATGTAGTAAAAGAAGATATCGAAAAAGGAAGAATGTAATGTATTGAAACTTAAATGCGTTTCTGTTTTAGTATTTATTACAATCAATAAAGCCCCCAGTACTATAAACAGGATATAGGGAACTAAAAAAGAAACATTGGTTTTGAAAATAGCTTTCACATTAAATGAATTCAATATTTAATATGTAATAAGTAATATTTAATTCCGATGTTCTTTAGAAAAAAGTACATATTACATATTAAATATTACATCAAAAAATGGCCGATAACTCATTTTAGTAAGATCCGATAACGTGCAATAATTGATTTATCTGGCTGTCCCAAAGCAATTTAGATGTTTTTTGGTCAGCTGCTTCATCCGCGAAATCAGTGATAATCAGTGATATATCACCAGTAAGTTCATCGCGTTCAATACGGAACTCAAAATAGGTACCTTCCGGTTTATCAAGCCATTGAAGACGAACAAATTTTTCGTCTTTAAAGCCCAATAATTTTGCTTTTTGCTCACTACCTTCCCAGAAAAAAGTAAATACACCATCATGGATATTTACATCATCCGCAAACCATTCTGCTAAACCACTTGGTGAAGTAAGGAATTCATAAAGTATTCCGGCAGAAGTATGTAAAACATACTCCAGCTCAAATTTCCCTTTAGGTTCTTTTTTGGGTACAAAAGTTCCCTTTTTTTCTGTTAATTTCGCTACAGTCAATGAAGCCATAGGATTAGTGAACGTTCTTAATTGTTTAGGTACTTTAGAAGGTTTTTTTAAACGTTTTGTACTATTGATCAGCTGCTCTATCAAAATATCGTTTTCAACTACAGGCTCATCATCATCGTCATTTTTATTTTTTGGTTTTCTGCCGCCTTTTGATTTTTTTACCGGTTTTACATAAGCTTCATCATCGTCAAAATCATCATCGTCTTTTTGCGCTTTCTTAGGCTTTTCGGCCTTTGCAGGTTTTGCAGGTTTTACGGCTTTATTTTTAGCAGGTCTTACTACGGTTGTTTTTTTAACAATTTACTTTTCTGCTTTAGCAGCTTTTTGAGGTACAACTTTTTTACCGGTTGTTTTTTGTACTTTTTTACCTTCTACGGACTTTTTTACAGTTTTAGCAGCTTTTCCTCCTTTAGAAACGTTAGGTTTAGAAGCCGCAGTTTTATTGGCTTTCTTTACAGGCTTAACAACCTTTTCAGCAACTTTCTTCTTCAGCACTTTTGATAACAGCTTAGAAGTCTTTCCACCAGCAGGAGGAACAGATTTACCCTTTATATCCTTACCCACTTTTGTCGGTTTATCTTTTTTGGAGGCTTTCGTTACTTTAGCTGGTTTAACAGCTTCTTTTACCTTCTTGATTGCACTTTGTTTTTTTGCCATTTTTATGGTATATTTCTTACAAATTGACGCAATATATAAAAAAAATCCATTGGTCAATGAATGCAATTTGTTAAAAAAACACAAAAGCTGTTTTATATAACTGAAGAAATGTTATATTTGCGCCCTCAAAAAAATATGGCGAGGTAGCTCAGATGGTTAGAGCGCAGGATTCATAACCCTGAGGTCAGGGGTTCGACTCCCCTTTTCGCTACTCCTAAAACCCCTAATTATAGGGGTTTTATTTTTTTAGGCGTTCTAAAACTGGTGATAATTTTGGTTTGGAGTCGGTTTTTTTCTGTTTTTGGGAGTGTTTTTCACTATGTTTATTAGAGTAAATTTATAAAATCAAATACTTCAAAATCCTTTGCCACTTTTGAAATCAGCTCTGAATCGATAAAATGGTTTAACTACCTCCTTTCCAGAATGCTTAGTTATAATACGAGCGTTTTTGTGCAAATAGAAAGTTCGGAGCTTTTAAACCGCCCATTTTTCAAAGTAGTAAACGTTATGCAGGAAAATCTAAATTTTTCGTTTAAATGGTCATAGATTAATGGATTCAATATCTGGTTAAATAAAGAGGATTGAGATGGTGAAAAATGAAGAGGATTACTGGACTATTTGCCCGGACTGTCAGGGACGCGGCAAAAGAAGTGGGAAGCTCCGCAAGAAAGTGCGCCTCCGCTACCAGGTGGCATTTGATCAATTCGAAAAAACGAAGGGCGAAGGAACGGCTCCTGTTCGTCCTAATGGACACCTATCTACCTGCTCAAACTGTTGCGGATCCGGGTTGGTTCATGCTGCCAACCCTCCTATAGCGGATAAAGAAAACTATCCACACGTTGCTATCATTGGTGGTGGTATAGGCGGAGTGGCTCTGGCTGTGGCTTGCTTGCACCGTGGCATCCCTTTTACACTTTATGAGCGCGATAGCAGCTTTGATGCTCGATCACAGGGCTATGGCCTCACTTTGCAACAAGCTAGTAAAGCGATTGAGGGATTGGGTATATTCAGGTTAGAAAAAGGGGTGATTTCAACAAGACATGTGGTTCATACTGCAGAAGGAAAAGTGGTCGGTGATTGGGGTTTCAGAAAGCGAATGGCTTCAGATGCAAAAAGGTCTCCGAAGCGTACCAATGTACATATTGCACGGCAGTCTTTACGCTTAGCATTGTTAGAGCAACTTGGCGGACATGATGCGGTTGCTTGGGGGCACCAATTAATAAATTTTAAAGAATGTGAGGGTGATGGCATTGAGCTGAACTTTCAAGTGGACGGGGAGATGAAGAGCGCCAAGGCTGATCTTGTGGTAGGAGCCGATGGTATTCGTAGTTCGTTGCGGAGGTTATTGATTGGTGAGGATACTCACCCTTTACGTTACCTGGGTTGTATGGTGATATTAGGTATTTGTCCTTTGGCGGCTATCGAAGTTATTGATCGTTCTTTGCTGGATTCTTTAACGGTATTCCAAACCGCCAATGGCAATGAGCGGATCTATATTATGCCTTATGCCTCTGACTCGGTGATGTGGCAGCTTAGCTTCCCTATGCCGGAAGAAGAAGCTAAGGCATTGAGTGCTCAAGGAGCTCAAGCACTTAAGGATGAAGCCTGTCGTAGGACTCATTGGCACGATCCTATTCCACAGATTTTAGGGGCAACCTTAGAAGCGCAGGTTTCTGGTTATCCCGTGTATGACCGGGCACTACTCAAGCCAGAATTATTAGGGAAAGCGGGGGCATTTACTCTGATCGGTGATGCTGCGCACCCTATGAGTCCATTCAAAGGACAGGGCGCAAATCAAGCGCTGCTGGATGCTCTGGCGCTGGCTCGGGGGATCTCAAAAGGATGCAGACCTTTATCTCAATGGAGGGAAACCGGATTAAGAGAAATTGTATTAACTGAGTTTGAATCAGAAATGCTGGCACGCTCTGCTTCTAAAGTGAAAGATTCGGCAGATGCTGCAGAGTTCCTGCATTCCGAAATTGCGCTTCATGAGCGTGATGGGCCGAGAAGACGATTTATAAAGAAAAAAGATTTATAACAAGGTGCTTAAACGTAACATAAATCTTGGTTTTTTTAGGCTAAAAATTCACCTTTAGGTATCCTTGTTGCGAACCTTCCCTTTCTGTCATCCTGAGCCTTTTCGCGAAGGATCTTGCTTTTAGTCAGGATAGTTGCTCTATGAACAATCAAGATCCCTCAGGCTAAAAAGCCATTCGGGATGACATTACTAGTAAAACGAGTCCACCAATGTCATCCTGAGCTTTTCGCGAAGGATCCCCGTAGGCGCTAAGCTTTGCTTAGTGCCTTTTTAGTAAGCTGATGGATATAAAAATCGACTAGGTTCATTTCTTTTAATTAAATTGTTATTTCAAAAACCAAACGGCTAACAAGTCATGAAAAACCTCATTCCATACGATATCCGGATCGCAAATTAAATCATTTCACTCCACTCCTTTTATTAACCATTAATTTCAAAGAATTTAGGTCGGTATACAACACAATGATCTTATATTCATTCCATTCAAGAGACATTTCTGTTTTATTATAAAAATTTAATGAATTGAAAGAAAGTGTTTTCTGCTCTTTGTTTGACGACAATACCAAATCATATTCAGCATAGGACTCCGCATCAGATGGAGCGCCATCCAGCGAAGGAGCATCCATAACATCTGTTACTTCTTTAAAGTTGATCTTTAAGTCTCCGATAATAGCATTCTCACCAAAGTTTATAAAAAAGGGGGTTCCAAGGTTTAGTGTATCAACAACTAATTGTACAGTTTCCTGGTCCTTAATTTCCATGCTAAAAACATAGTTCCCCCAAGCCAGCGGATAGTTTATGGCTTGATCTTTTCCTTTTTCGAAATACCAAAGAAAAGTATGAAACTTCTTAGTCCCTTCCTCAATGTTTAGTTCTAACTGAATGCTTGCCGAACGGTCATTCCATGGTTTATCCTGAATAAAAAGATTAACAGGTGTGATGGTTAACGTTTTGTAATGAATTAACTTATTCTCTCCTTTATTAAGAGAACTCTTAAACGCACTGCTATTCATTGTTTTTTTAGTTTGCGCATTTCCAATTGATCCAATTGATAAGAGCAGGAGAAGGAGAAGGAATATTTTTGTTTTTTTTATGACCATTTTTCAAAATTATTTTTTCAAAATTTAGTAAGATTCCTATAAAAAAAGCGTAGCGGGAGGCTACGCTTTACAATTTATTTTGACACGC
>JAIOQD010000712.1 GCA_021413595.1 Bacteroidota bacterium
GTATATGGGTAATACATTTTGTTGTAAATGGCAACAACAAATGGGTTATGTGGAGTCCAGATAACCAGTCTTATACCTTAAACGGATTGTCAAGCAATTATTTACAGATTACAGAAGTAGTGCCAAATCAACTATTAAATGGCGGAGATAGTGCTGTGTTTGTAAAAAATATCAATTCAGTTAACGGAAATTCTTATGTTTTTAGCCAATTAACGAGTTTCCCAATTTTAGTAGAAGAAACAAATGCAACAGGAGTTGAAAATGAAATCATTGACAATTTTTCTTTTGTTATTTACCCGAACCCTGCGCAAAACATTGTTTCATTACAATTCAGTTCATCGCTTAATAATGCTGAAATTAATATACATACTGCAATAGGAGTGGAGATATTAATTCTGCAAAATATTTCAGGACATAAAATAGAAATATCGACATACAAATTTGAAAAAGGAACTTATTTTATTAGCATTAAAAATGAAAATAAGAATACGACAGGAAAGTTCATCGTTGACTAAACTGCCCAGTGCATAACAGCACCCAAAAGGCGAGGTTTCGTGTTCTAAAGACTGTTTTGTGGGTAATGGAAGTTTAGGTTTTTACATCAAGTTTTGTGGTAAAAGTCCCCCCTTCAGGTAGCTGCAAACCGCCATTACCTTTCCTCTTATATTTAATTCTATAGTGCTTTTTAATCCCATTATTTGCGATGGTTTAAGCAAACATAAAAAAGATTTTAGCTATCCAAAATCTCATCCCACCGAAATGTCCAATCAAAAGCCAAAAGCAGTATTATTTTTGAAACGGATAGAGGTTTTCTCCATCCATAAGTATCGCTTCAAAATTTCAAACCAACTCCATCAAAAATTATGTTAGCAATAGGAACCAGAGCGCCAGATTTTGAACTTAATTCTACACCTGACCAAAAACTAAAATTAACTGAATTGTTGGGAAAAAAAGTTATTCTTGCTTTTTACCCGGCCGATTGGAGTCCTGTATGTGATGATCAAATGACGCTTTATAATGAAATACTTAAACTGTTTTCGAAGCACAATGCACAATTACTTGGAATTTCAGTAGATAGCAAATGGTCTCATTTAGCCTTTATCCAGAGCCGCAAATTACATTTTCCATTACTTGCCGATTTTGAACCCAAAGGGCAGGTTGCAAAAATGTATGGAGTATATGATGATAAAGAAGGACAAGCTCAAAGAGCCTTATTTGTTTTGGATGAAAAAGGAATAATACGCTGGAATTATTTATCACCTGTTGGAATAAATCCCGGAGCGGATGCTATTCTGGAAGCACTTGAAAGTATTGATAAAGTAGAAGTTTTACAAAAATGAGCACTCTATTAAAACCACCCGTAAACAGCAACGACCATATTCGTGGCAACATCAACGCACCGATTGAATTGGTTGAGTATGGCGATTTTCAATGCAGTGATTGTGGTCGTGCTTATCCGATGATCAAAGCAATTCGGCAGGCACTGGGTGATGATTTAAAATTTGTTTTTCGACATTTTCCATTAACTGAAATCCATCCACAAGCTGTAAATGCAGCATTAGCAGCAGAAGCGGCTGCCTTGCAAAATAAATTTTGGGAAATGCACGATATTATTTTGCAAAATCAGAAACAGTTGGAATT
>JAIOQD010000669.1 GCA_021413595.1 Bacteroidota bacterium
CTAATTCAATAATTTTATTTTTTTTGCAACAATAGTGAATGTAAAACCTAAAGATCATCAAGATATGGGGCAAGCCCTTTTTTCAACTAGAGACTGAAATAATAAAAGAAATGTCCTTTTAAAAAAAAGAAGCCCGGCATATTTATATCGGGCTTAAAAAACTCATTTCAAATTAAAAGTGTGAAACATAGCCTAAAGTGTGAACAGACCTGAATCATTTTTTATATGCGTGTATGCATTATTGCACTTCACATCCTTACAATAACGAACTTTTCTGGTTTGCCTGTTTCATTTTTTTGTATTCCGAAGGCGAATAGTTGGTAAGTTGCTTGAAAATTGTATTGAAATTACTACGTGAGGCAAAGCCTGCCATTGTTGCAATAGCTTCCAGTGTATATTTTTCGGTTTCTTCTGAATATAATAAACGTTTTGCCTCTTCAATTCTTAATTCATTTAACCATTTCGAGAAATTTTTATTTGCGAAAAGGTTGATGCTACGTGAAGCGCGTGAAAATGGCACATCTGCTTTTTTTGCCAGTGATTGAAGACTCATTTCTGGGTCGGTATATAGTTTTTGTTCTGTCATTAGTGCTGAAAGAAGGGCAAAATCCTTTTCAAGCAGTTCGGGAGGAAAATTCGGTTTTGAAATTTCATCTGTTAACACCTGCTGCACTTCGGCAGGTGAGAGTGGTTGTCTTATACCAAGCAGTATCCTTTTAATATAATTCTGATGGTACTGGAAGCGAAGTTGCTGTAATATCAGAAACCGGTTTTGTTTTCGGATGAAATGTATGGTAAAAATAAGTATCAAAACAACTTCAGCCGTAAAGCTTAGTGGGTAAATATAATCGATAAATCCCCAGCTGGGTAAAATGTTTATTATCCGTAGTATTACAATAATCGAGGCAGTTATTGGAAAACAGAGCGCTATAAATACGCCATAAGCAGGTTTGAATCGGTGTCGGATGCAAATACAAAGGTCAATAAATCCACTGAACAGATAAATAAATGAAAATATAAATATCAGATAACCAGTTGGTTGGTCGTTATTGTTAGCATTAAGAAGAATACCAGTTATTACAACCAAGGGTAGAAATAGTAATAGCGTCTTTTTAAATCGTTGCGAAATAAGAAAAGGTAGTTTTGAAAATTGTGTTATCTGTGCACAAAATAACCAGAAGAAAAAGCAGGCTAGCAACTGAAGTACACCTTTTCCGAAAAAAGCCATGTAAGGTGATCCGGGCCAGAAATAATGGTAAGCGTAACCACTGGTTTGTAACTGAAAAAGGATAAAAGCTGCCATGTAAATAGCATAATAGACCATAACGCTTCTGCCAGAAATGAGACTAACCACCACTGCAATCAAAAAAATATTCAATATCAACCCGAAATAAATAAAATTGAACCTATCTAGTGATGCTATCCATTCATTCAGTTCATTTTTATTAAGCAGAAGAAATGTGGAGTTAAGTGACCCGCTCCGGATGGCTAAACGGGTATAAATGGTAACTTTTTCGGCAGGTGATACCTTTACCGGTATTACAAAACATTCCGTTTTAAACGGACGCTGATTAAACGGCACCGAAAGCCCGGTATGTGATAGGCGTATTTCATCCTTCCATATATCTATTGTATCAATGAAGGAGTTAGGAATAACCCAGTAAAATGTAGCACTGTCTTTTTTAGGGTTGGTAAACTCCAACCTCAGCCAGATTGGTTTTGGGTTAATGCCTTCACTGACACGTTTTTTTTGCAGGATATGCCACCCAGTAGCTATTAATGGGGGATTTGTGCTACTGCTTTGATTTTTAAATAATTGCCATTCGATAGAACTGGAGTCTGGTTCGTTGTTGGAACCTTTTACGATATCCGTGCCTCCTAGCACCAGAAAAACACAAGTCGCTAAAAAAATCAATCTCACCTTAAATATCATCAAAAACGACCATTTTTGCCCTGAAATATGTTTTAGGGCATGTAAATTTAGTATAAAACCGCCAGAATACATACAATTGCACCCAAATTATATGCTTTAAATTCAAAAATAAAACAAAATGAAAAAACAATTACAAAAAAAAATCCTAATCGTAACAGTCGCC
>JAIOQD010000670.1 GCA_021413595.1 Bacteroidota bacterium
TGTATCAGTTGAAAGAGAGTATGTTTTGTATGGAACGGGAATGGCAGACCATTGACTCCTGTGATTCCCTACAAAGCGCCAATCTCCGTCAAACAAACCTGTTTGAGCTGGATTTAAATTTTGTGGCGATGAATTAAATTGCGACAAATGAATATCCTGAGCGAAACAAGATGCAAGTTGCAAGATGCAAGATGCAAGGTGCAATACACCTGTTAAAAATAGAATTTTTGTTTTCATCGTTCCTGATTCTTGAATCTTACCTACCTTATTAACGTAACATTCCCCTTATTAACCAATTCATCCTCATTAAAACATTTCGCTCTTAAATACCAGGCAAATACATCTGGGTCTGATTTTGCCCCATTATACATACCATTCCAGCCTTTATTTTTATCGGTAGTTTCAAAGATCAACTCACCTCTGCGATTATAAACTGCAAAATAAAGTTCCTTTATTTCTTTTCCTCTAACATATAAAACATCATTATTACCATCGCCATTGGGCGTAAATGTATTAGGAACAAACACATTGGCAACATCACATTCTTTCGGCATCACATAAATAGTAACACTGGCTGTTTTGGGGCAACCATCTGAATCTAATATCGATACCGTATATGTTGTAGTACTCTGGGGACCGGCTATTGGATTAAAAGATCCGGAATTATTGAGGTTTATGGATGGCTGCCAGATCACCGTTAAGCTTGGATCAGTAATCGCATGAATTGTTGTGGATTGTCCTTGAAGTAAAGTATCAGCATCCGTTGTTGCAGCTATAGAATACAGTGCAGGGTTAGTAACAGAAACTGTTGTTGTTTGATATTGTACGCATGTATCTCCAAATACATCCACAGTTATAATACTTACCGTATAGGTAGTGGAAGTATCCGGGCTTGCAATTGGATCGGCAATATCATCACCACTTAAACCTACACTTGGTGACCAGGTATAGGAAACACCTCCCGAAGCAAGCAATTGCATACTGTTTCCCAAACAAATTGTATCATTTGGACTAACCAAAACCGGAATTAATGGAGCAAGATTCGCTTGAACTACAACGGTGTCCTTACAACCATTTACTGTTGATGCAATCAACTGAATATCATACGTACCTGCTGAAGTGTAGGTATGTATAGGGTTTTGAATAATGGATGAATCGCCATCGTCAAAATGCCAAAGCCAGGAAAAAGGCGCAACAGCCGATGAATCATAAAAAGTAAGTTGGTTGGTGCAAGGTGTTTTTACAAAATCGAAATCCGCTGTAAATTCACCAAAAACGTTTATGTTTACTACTTGTGGAGTGCCTGCACAGCCATCCGGACTTGATGTTGGTGTTACCGTATAGATCACATTTTGAGTTGATGTTGTATTATTTGTTAACGTATTAGTTAAGGGGCTTCCTGTTTGTGAGGTAGTGCTTTCGCCTGTTGTATTTACATTGTCTGTCGCAATCCATGCGTAAACAGAGGGTACGTTGCTTGTTAAAGGAATTACTACCGTACCATCACTACAAATAGAATCTGTAATGAGGCTTGTGATAACTGGTGTTGGAATTACCGTTATTGTTATGGTTTGAGGAATTCCTACACAGCCGTCAGTAGTTGATGTTGGTGTTACTGTATAAATCACAGATTGTACGGAAACAGAGGTATTGGCTATTAAATCCGATAGTGGGCTTCCTGCTTGTGGAGTAATGCTTTCACCTGTTGTATTTAAATTGTCGGTTGCAACCCAGCTATAAGAAGATACCAATGTGCTTGTTAATGGTATGCTTACAGCACCACCATTACAAATTGTTGCACTGTTGGGACTGGTTATGCTTGATGCAGGATTCACACTTACATTTACGGTTTGTGAAGCCCCAACACAGCCTTGCGGGCTTGAAGTGGGTGTTACAGAATACACAACAGTTTCAACCAATGCTGTACTGCTTATCAGTGTATTACTTAACGGACTTCCTGTTTGTGTAGTAGTACTCTCACCGGTTGTATTGGGGTTGTTAACCGCGATCCAGGTAAATGTGGAAGTGTTGTCGCTTGTTAATGCGATACTTATTGTTTCACCGCTACAAATTGTTGCACTTGGAGGGCTTGTAATTGTTGGCGCAGGATTTACTGTTACTGTTATGTTTTGTGGAGTACCCAAACATCCATCCGGACTTGATGTTGGCGTTACCGTATAGATCACTGTTTCAACCGATGCAGTGTTGTTTACTATTGTATTGCTCAGCGGATTCGCTGCTTGTGTTGTAGTGCTTTCGCCTGTTGTGTTCACATTGTCCGCTGCGATCCATGAATACGTAGAGTTCACATTACTGGTTAAAGGTATATTTAATGCAACACCACTGCAAACTGTTGCAATAACAGGGTTTGTAATGGTTGGCGTGGGGATTATTGTTACTGATAATAGTTGCGGAATACCCGGACAAAGTCCATTAAAAAAAGTGGGAGTAACTGTATAATTTACATTTTGTATAGAAGTGGAGTTGTTGTTTATTGTATTATTCAATGGGCTTCCTGCTTGAAGTGTAGTGCTTTCACCGCTTGTATTTAAATTATCTGTTGCGATCCATGTATATGGGGAAGGGTAATTACTTGTTAATGGTATGTTGATAGTACCACCTGTACAAATTGTAGCGCTGTCGGTGCTGGTCATATTGGCGGCAGGATTTGCAGTTACTGTAAGAGTTTGCGGAGCTCCTACACACCCTTCGGGGCTTGATGTTGGCGTTACCGTATAAATAATTGTTTGAACAGCTGTTGTATTATTAAATATACTGTCATTTATCGGACTTCCTGACTGTGACGTAGTGCTTTCACCATTGGTATTCCCATTGCTAACTGCAATCCAGGTAAAGGTAGAAGTATTGTTACTAGTTAAAATGATGCTTAAAATACCACCACTACAAATTGTTGAGCTGTTTGGACTGGTCATACCTGGTAAAGGATTTACAGTTACTGTTAACGTTTGTGGAGTTCCCACACAGCCATCAGGTGTGGATGTTGGCGTTACCGTATAGGTCACGGTTTGAACCGATGAAGTGTTATTTGTTATCGTGTTGGTTAATGGACTTCCAGTTTGTGCTGTAGTGCTTTCGCCTGTTGTATTCAGGTTGTCGCTTGCAAGCCACGAATACGTGGAGGTTAAAGAACTTGTCAACGGAATACTCACTGTGCCTCCGCTACAAATAGATGCACTGCTAACACTCGTCATAGTTGGCGTTGGCATTATACTTACAGTTACAGTTTGTGGAGTTCCCGTACACCCTTCCGGTGTTGATGTTGGTGTTACCGTATAGTTAACAGTTTCAATGGAACCGGTATTATTTGTTATGGTATTGCTTAAAGGACTCCCTGATTGTATCGTAGTGCTTTCCCCTGTAGTGTTTGAATTGTCGGCTGCGATCCATGTATAAGTTGAGGGCCAATTGCTTGTTAATGGAATAGATATGGTACCCCCTGTACAAATTGTTGCTGTGCCGGGGCTGGTCATTGTTGGTGGAGGATTTATAGTAACGGTTACTGTTTGGGGGGCACCCACGCAGCCCTGAGGTGTAGATGTTGGTGTTACCGTATATATTACTGTTTGAACTAAAGCAGAATTATTTGTTATCGTATTAGTTAGTGTGGTTGCAGATTGCACAACAATACTTTCACCTGTTGTATTTGGGTTGTTTGCTGCTACCCATGTATAAGTTGATGCTAGGCTGCTTGTTAAGGGTATGCTCACTGTTCCACCACTACATATTGTTGCAGTATTAGTATTGGTCATTGCCGGTAAAGGATTTACGATAACACTAAGCGTTGCTGTATCGGTACAAACGGTATTAGGGTTAACGATCAATGTTAAGGTATAGGTTCCCAGACTGGCATACGTCCATGTTGGTGCGAAAACATTTGACGTGTCCAAACTCGTACCCGGATCGCCAAAATCCCAATGATAGGTAAAGGCATTTATAGAATTTTGTGAAAAGCTGGAAGGTGTGCCAAAACAAAAGGGTTGCTGCACAGGGATAGATGCTACAGGTATGCCACAGTTTACCACGTTAAATTGAAAATCCCGTTTATTTACATCTAACAACACTCCGTTTCTGTATTCACTCACACATACGGCTACCACCCATTGTCCAACCATGTTTGGAGTTCCAGTCATTAAACCTGTTACGGGATGCACTGTTACTGCAGGTGAGGAGCTCATAGGATATGTACCATTATAGGGAGCAAGCCAAGGCACAAAGGGGTATGGAGGAGGCGATGCAATGCCGGGGCAACCTGAATTTTGTCCGGGAACACCTAATATAGGACAACTAGGACTTAAACCTGTAAACGCATCACACATTTGATAATACAAGGAATCCCCATCAGGGTCGGTAGCAGAATGATCGAAGTTTAAAGGAACACCGGCACATAAAAAAATAGGAGGGAAATTATTATAGTGAGGACTGCTATTACAAACAGCTAAACCCGGGTCCGGAATATGTGCCATATAAGTTGAACCCACATCCCCGGGACTGATCAAATTTAATATAGTACCATTTCTGCAACACCTTTGGTAGGTAATATTATACCCCCCTGCAAGTGGCGGCAAATTAACAACCACCTGATAAATAGCTTCTTCAACGCAAATATTTGTTGGGGGGACTAAACAAGGGTTACTCAAAGGGAAAGGCAATATAACAGAAGCCGGAGCCGGGATTTCTAAACTGTCAATAAAAGTTCCTGAACTGTTAAAAATAAAAACACTTGCAGGACTATCAAATGGTGGTATTCCATTAAAACAATCCCTATATGCTTTTAGCGTTATCCTATAATTATTACCGCCTAAACAATCATAATAAATTTCTCCACCCACAATGTGGGTTGCAAAATTTTTTAACGAGAGCATCGTTAAAAATAATAACATGAGATAGTGTCTATTTTTCATTTATAATTCCCTCTTTTAGAGGGAAGTAGATTCTGATAATGATCTTTTATATTACTAACAAATATACAAAACTCTTTTCATTTATTATTCTTTAGTGTTCTTCTCTTTCCTGATACAATGAAATAATTTATTGTATAAAAAATGTTGCAAATTTTTAAATTGAAAAAAGGATGGAATTTATTTTTTGCAAACAAATTAAAACCTTTAAATTGAATCGCACACTAAAATGTGGTTCAAAAATAATCGACACCAAAACACAATTTATCGACAAAAAAGACCTAACTATAAGGCATTTATTTATATGTTTGCAAAAACAAAAAATCAACAGGAACAACAAAACTTGTTTAACAAAATATCAGCACAATGGAAAGGAGAAAACTCTTATGAAATGAAAAACAATTTTTAGTCCACCAGTTGCTGGATGAGTTATAATTTTCAAACAAATAAAAAATATAAATCATGAAAACAAAAATTACAATTACACTATTAGCCGCTGCAAGTTTATTATTTGCTACAAATGTTGCATATGCGCAAGCAACTGGCAATAACACCTACAATGCTGCAAATTATATCGGCTGGAGCGCTGCAAGCGGTGATTTGCCTTTTAAAATAAGCACTACCATGATGACCTTAAAAAACACAACTGGATACTTGGGTATTGGAACTACGACCCCCTTGGGAACTTTAGATGTTTTTGCAGCTACTAATGCACCTTCCTGGACCTATTTAAGAGGCGATGTGAATGCTACAAAACCAAGCAGCACCTTTAGTGGCGGTGGCCTAGGGATAGGGTGGAACTATACAGCAGGTGGAGGGGAAGTAGATTTTATATCTAATAAAGTAGATAGGCCTATAGGCGGATTTAGATTTCAAGATTGGAATCCATCTGGGGCTGGTACCCTTACCGATCTAATGACAATACAGGCGGGTGGCAATGTAGGTATTGGGACAACCTTACCAACAGCACTATTAGATGTTAAAGGTTTTGTGAGAAGCCTTGCTGTTACGACTCTTGTTGCGCCAACTACCGGAAAGGGAGTCGAAATAGTTTACCGTGCGGATGGCGTAAATGATTTTGGTTTAATTCAAACATACGATAGGGGGGGCGCGACTTACAAACAAATGCGACTTGATGCCAGTTCATTCGCATTCGGTTTTGGCAATGTTGGTATTGGAACAACAAGCCCGGCACAAAAATTAGATATCGCAGGCACAGCACAAATGACCGGTTTTAAGTTAACAAGCAGCCCAACTAGTGGGTATGTATTAACTTCAGATGCTAGTGGAGCAGGCAGCTGGCAACCTTTGTCAGCGACTATTAGCGGTTCATGCTCTTCTGGTGCCAACTATGTTCCAAAAATGGCTAGCACCACAGCCATTACCTGTAGCCAGATTTACGATAATGGCACCAATGTGGGTATTGGTACTACAACTCCATCTTATAAATTTCATGTAGTTACCACAGCTGCTGGTGACCAAGCAGTAAGAGGAATCAGTACTGCAGCTACAACATCTGGTGTAAACTATGGCGGATACTTTGAAGCTAATGGTGTAGGAGCAAACGAAAACATAGGTTTGTATGCAGCTGCATATAGTGGCATTTTAAATTACGGGGTAAGTATAAATGTTCCTGCAAATGGCATCGACCGCTCGTTGGTTAGTTCAGGGACAGCTCCATCTTATTTTAATGGTAGTGTGGGGATTGGGTATCCTAACCCTGGGTCTAAGTTAGATGTTAATGGAACTTCTAATTTTAATGGTAATATGGCAATTACTGGAAATGTTGCTATTACTGTGTCTGGATCTGTTTCTGGAACATGGACTTCGTCAGACCAAATGTTCAAAACAAATATTGACAGTATTCACAATGTTTTAGCAACAATT